>JAKSIF010000015.1 GCA_024398965.1 Fibrobacter sp.
CGGAATTCTACGTGAATCTCATGCCGGTGCTCACACAGGTGGGTTACGCCCTGGGCCTGCTTTTTATCGTGCCGCTAGGCGACATGATTGACCGCCGCCGCATCGTGCTAGCAAATTTCACCCTGCTGATTTTCGGGCTTATCTCCATCTACTTTTCTACAAACGCCGTGATGCTTCTGGCAGGTTCCTTCGTTACTGGCATCTGCTCCGTGACGCCGCAAATCTTTATGCCCATGGTTTCCCTGTTTTCAAGGCCCGACGAAAAGGAACTGAAAACCGGCATGGTCTTAAGCGGCCTCCTTACGGGAATTCTCGCCTCCCGTGTGTGCAGCGGCCTTGTAGGCGAATGGTTTGGCTGGCGTTCCATGTTCCTCATTGCCGCAATGATGATGCTCGCCTCCACCGCCATCGTCTTTAAAGTTCTGCCCAATGTGCCCACCACTTACCGCGGCACATTTTTCAGCATGCTGAAATCCATCGGGGAACTTTTTGTGCGGTTCTCCCAGGCACGAATCTACAGCATCCGCTCGGGATTCGCCTTCGGCTCCTTTTTAGCGCTGTGGGCATGCCTCGCCTTCCGTATGAAGCAAGCGCCCTTCTTCCAGGACAGTAAAACCGTTGGGCTTCTGGGACTCTGCGGAATCGCCGGCGCCCTCACCGCTTCTCGCATCGGCAAGTACATCAAACGCTTCGGCGTAGAAAAATTCTGCAACGCAGGCAACTTCCTCATGGCCACCGCCTGGGCCACCTTCTACTTCGGAAGCAACAGCTACGCCGCCATCATCGTGGGCATCATCCTCATCGATATCGGCATGCAATTTATCCAGTTGGGCAATCAAAGCTCCGTCATGAAACTCTGCCCCGAAGCCACCAGCCGCATGAACACCATCTTCATGACCATCTACTTTATCGGCGGCTCCCTGGGTACATTCCTCTCCGGCACCTTCTGGACACTCTGGGGCTGGAACGGCACCGTCTTCGCCGGCCTCTTGCTCACCGCACTTTCGTTTATAACAACTGCCGTCAGTTATTGCAAGAGATAAAATACGTGGCGCAAGCGCACTCCCACGCGTCTCGGCAGTACGAACAGTGTTCGCGTTACTCTCAACTTTTGGGCGTTCCCCCGGCTCCCGGGACACGCACAACAGAACCGCCGCCGGGGTCGGGCTGTATTCGCTTCGCTCACCGAGCCGCGCTACGCGAGTCTCGGCCCATACGGGTAACCATCCCTAACGCGAATGCAGGATGCAAGATGTTCTATATGCCTCAGGGTGAGGCGTATGGGAAACTAGGCAAATTCTGATTAATAAAATTTATTTTCAGGGGAACGATGTTTTAGAAAAACTAAATTTATGGGGAATATATTCGGAGTTTTTTATGAAGACTTTTAAGAAAATTGGTTTGGTGAGCGCGGTCGCTTTTGCGCTGTTCGCCTTTAACGCCTGCGGCGACGACTCCAACTCCACCAGCGCATCTGGTGAAAACAGCACACTGAGTTCCGCTGTTGAGGACGATGAATCATCCTCCAGTATCAACGGCGACTCTTCCTCTTCTGTCATTCCGGGTTCCTCATCAAGTGTCATCCCGAGCGACAGCGAAGGTTCTAGCAGTTCCTCTAGCGTAAAAGCCGATGGAAAATCAAGTTCTTCATCTAAAAAGGGCGGAAGTAGTAGTTCCGAATTTGTATATAGGCTATGCGAAGAAAATGAGCATAAAGTTGTTATTTCTGCTTTAGATACGGGATATGTCACATGTAAAAATAACCAATGGGTCATTGATTCTATTGTGGAAGCAGTCTTGCCCAAGGTTTACCCGAACATGGACAGTGTATTCGGCTCTAAGGCTACTTATGGAACCTTTACGGACCCTCGTGATGGAAAGGTTTATAGGACGGTCAAGTCTTTTGACATGGATGGAAATTACAGCTTTACTGTGATGGCTCAAAATTTGAATTTTGCAGATACCGTGCTTGATATCGCCACGACCATATTTGATGATGCGAAAATTGAAAAAAGTTGCTATAAGGACGACCCCTGGTATTGCGACAACTACTTCGGAGCTCTATACTCCTGGAGCGAAGCGATGGGACTCCCAAAAGTTTGTGACAGTGTGAGTGTGGCCGATAACCCCAAGTGTACCGCCAATTTTAACGATAAATATCCCGAAGACAGCAAGGTGAGAGGCGTTTGTCCCGAGGGATGGCATGTGATGAATGAAACTGAGTGGAAACATGTTGCTATCACTCCTGCTGGAATAGATTTGAGTCACAGCCTTCTTTCTCAGGCTATTTGGTCACATAAGTTTACTGCGAAAAACTCGTACGGTATGAGTATCTTGCCTCATGGCGATGACGGCTATGAGAAGGAATTGGCCAAATTTTGGATACCCTCTGAAAAAGATTTAGATGTCGCAAAAACAATTACTTTTAGTTTGGAAGAATTTTCTGTGTCAAAATCTTATAAAAGAAGTCATTTAAATATTCGTTGTGTTCTTGATTATTAAGATACGCAAAAAAAATTGAAATCTACCGAGATCCAATATGAACAAGAAAAACAAGCTGCTTAAAAATAATCTTTATAAGATGGAGTCTTTGGTTTGCTCGTGATGACTGCAAAATCGGCATCCATCAACACCGCAAGATTTGCATAGACACATTTAACAGAGTTTTAATATGAACACATTCAAAAAAATCACACTCACCAGCGCAGTCGCTTTTGCGCTGTTCACCTTTAACGCCTGCGGCGACGACTCCACCAGCGCATCTGCTGAAAACGGTTCCCTGAGTTCCGCTGTTGAGGACGATGAGTCGTCCTCCAGCATCAACGGTGACTCTTCCTCTTCTGTCATTCCGGGTTCCTCCTCAAGCGTCGTGAGCGATAGCGAAGGATCTAGCAGTAGCGTCAAGGGCAGCGACACAGCCGATGGGTCATCCTCTTCTGTCATTCCCGACCCCGATCGGGAATCTAGCAGTT
Organism: Fibrobacter sp.; assembly: GCA_024398965.1. Lineage (NCBI taxonomy): Bacteria > Pseudomonadati > Fibrobacterota > Fibrobacteria > Fibrobacterales > Fibrobacteraceae > Fibrobacter > Fibrobacter sp. Next base: position 2,973 of record JAKSIF010000015.1, read on the forward strand.
CCTCGGAAAAATCCAGCAGCAGCTCGGCTAAGTCCAGTTCCTCGGTGAACTCCTCATCAAGTGTCAAGTCTAGCAGTAGCTCTTCTGTGAAACAGTCGAGTTCTAGCTCTAATGAAATTCGATCATCTAGTAGTAAACAAAATCCTTGGGGGACATCGGCTGAATGGAGTCCGTTTAATTGCAAGGATTTTGGAGGGTGCCTTGAATTTACAGATGTTCGAAATAATCGATCTTATAAATATCTCAAGTTTAAAGGCCGTGATACTCTTGGAAAGGTTACTTCAATTTATGCGATGGTTGAAAATTTAAATATTGGTGTTATGGTTCGTGGAAGGAAAAATCAGGAAGATAATGATATAATTGAACGGTATTGTTATGATAATGATACATTAAATTGTCATTATTATGGTGGGCTTTATCAATGGGCTGAGATGATGCAACTGCCAAGTGAATGTAACCAAAAAGATTGTCGGGATAAATATGACGCAACAACTCTTCATCATCAGGGAATTTGCCCGGATGGCTGGCGTCTGTTGACTTATAATGATTTCTACATCATAGTCAATAGCAATGGTAATACCCACGGTGTTGAAGGGGTGCGATCTACATTCGGTTTTGGTGGTTACAATACCACAGGGTATAGCCTTGTTGGGGCTGGCTACAATTGGGACAATACTTTCGTAAATTTAAATGAGGGAACTTATTGGCATTATCCTGAGGAAAATCCTGAAAATTTTGCATTATGGTCAAAGGGCTCGTGGCAAGATCGAACTTCAAAATCAAATCCTATATCAAATACTCCTAAAAAACAAGGCTTTTCTGTTAGATGTGTGATGGATGAGTAATTCAATCGGAGCCTAGACAAAGACTGCTTTGCGTTATACAACCATTGAGGTCGATGCGTCTAAAAAAATCAGCAAGGAAAATTTGCTCGTGATGACTGCAAAATCGGCATCCATCAACACCGCAAGATTTGCATAGACACACCGACGGAAGCCGACATGAAAGCCTTCAAGAAAAACATCCCTGTCGGTTCCACATCGCTTTCGCGTTAGGCCCCGCAGCCCGCATGGGTTAGGACGCGAAGCGGCTGAACGACAAAAAGACCGAACTGGATTTTTCCAGCTCGGTCTTTTTATAGCGCAAGAGGGCCGGCCCGCCAGGGCAACGCCCAAAACATCGCCCCCTGTCGCCTATAGTTTGCAAAGTGAAATTTTTTCGCGCCCCGCCTTGACGCCGCCCAAACTTTTGTATAAATTTAGTAGTGAACAAAAGAACAGTTGTTTGTTCGTTTCCGGCCAATGCCGCGTTAAGTATTATGAGTTAAACAGTCCGTCGCTTTTTTAGCATGTAGCGACTGGAGGAAAGTATGAATAAAGCAGTTTCTGCCAATAATGGCGAATTCCATACTGAAGTTTGCGTAGAGAATATTTGTATTCAAAAAAGGGGCCCGGGAAAAATACAAGACCATCCCTGGAATGCTGTAAAAATGTATATTAGCGGGAAGCGAAGGAGGTCGATTATGGCGACAATAACAATGGAAGTCCCGGAAGACATCATGAATTTCATGGTGTGCGAAAACAAGTGCGATGAGCTCCGTCGCAATGCTTTGTTGCTGTACCCCTTTATCAAGAACGAGACAATCTCGCATGGTCGTGCCGCCGAAATTTTGGGCATTTCCAAGTGGGAACTGATTGAATTGTATGGGAGCGAGGGAATCCCGTATATTGACCAGAGCTGGGAAGAAGTTGAACAGGACGCAGGCAATGTGATGGAACTACTTTCCAAGAGGTAGGGATGATTGTCGTTTCTGATACAACTCCAATAATTTCTTTTCTCAAAATCAACCGTCTTGACATTCTTGAAACTCTCTTTGGCGAGGTCCTGCTTCCCGAGGCTGTGTTCGAAGAACTGGTTGCAAACCCGATTTTTCAAGAGGAAGCCGACAAAGTAAAAAACTGCAGTTTTCTCAAGAAAGTCTCGATTGCTAATAGCAACACTGTCAATATGCTGATGCGCATGACTGGTTTGGATCTTGGCGAAAGCGAAGCAATCATCTATTCCGACGAAAACAAGAGCGATCTTTTAATTGTCGATGAAGTTCGAGCCAGACATGTGGCCACGACTATGAAATTACGAATATCCGGCACAATTGGCATTTTAACTGCAGCTAATGAAAAAGGTCTGTTGAATAAAGAAGATGCGATTGAATGCGCTAGGATTCTTCGATTGTCCAAAAGGCATATCAGCGAGACGCTCTTAAATTCATTTGTTGAAAATTTGAAGTAGAGTTTCGCCCTGCTTTCGCGTTAGGCCCCGCAGCCCGTATGGGGTCGGACTCGCGCGGCGCTTGCCTTGTGCAGTCGCAGGTCGCGCGAGGCTGAACGAACGACTCGCATCGCGAGTCGATAGCGCAAGAGGGCCGGCCCGCCAGGGCAACGCCCAAAACATCGCCCCCTGTCGCCTATAGTTTGCAAAGTGAAATTTTTTCGCGCCCCGCCTTGACACCGCCCAAACTTTTGTATAAATTTAGTAGTGAACAAAAGAACACTAATCAAGCCGTCGCTTTTTTAGCCTGTAGCGACTGGAGGAAAAATGAATAGAACCCAGTTTTGGGCCATGGCCCGCGATCTCAAGGAACATCCTGAGAATCTCCCCAAGTATCGTGAAATCTATAGGAATGTCTATCCGTTCAGCGATGGCATTTTTAAGATGCTGATGGCGAGCGAAGGCAAGCCGGAGCGAACGATCAAGTTTTTGAACGCCATGCTCGGGCTCACTGGGAACAAGGCGATTACGAAGTTCACCCTGGGCGTTCAGGAACAGCCTGGCGTGATGGACAACAAGACCAACATTTTTGACATTTACGGATACAATCAGGCGAATGAACCCGTGGTCATCGAGGTGCAGCAGAATTTCAACACGCTGTTCATGGACCGTCTGGTTTATTACACATCTCGCATCGTGAATAACCAGGTGAAGAAAAACAAGAGTTACGAGCTGCCGCATATCTATGTGCTTTCGCTGCTTGTGGATGACCAGTTCCCGCTGGAGCCTGACACTTATTTTCATCAGTGCCAGGTAATGCGGAACCGTAAATATCCATTCAAGAAGATTGATGTGTTCCTTGTGGAAATGTCGAAGTTTTTCCGCATGGACGACCGCCTGCAAGAAGAAAATTGCTGGGAAGCCCGTGATGTGTCGCCCCGCGCAGAAATGCTGCGGCTCTTTCGCGATGTGCTGGAAGACAAGACCATCGACGAGGAAAAAGCGGGAAATCTCCTTGACGAAGACTTCGCAAAAGATGTATCTTTTGTGGGGTACACCGATGAACTTTTACTCCTGGAGGTAGATAACATGACTGACATGCTTTACGAAAAGCAGGGCTCCTACCTGCAGGGAAAAGAAGAAGGTCGCAACGAAGGTCTTTCCCAGGGGGCAGATGCCAAGAACAAGGAACTTGCCAAGGGGTTCCGTGATGATGGTGTTCCTCTGGAAATCATTTCTAAGCGAACAGGCCTTACTCCCGAAGAAATCAAGGAGTTGTAAATTCTATCATCGTTGATACAACGATTACCGGCATCAACCCAAAATCGCAAACATCCATTCGTTGTATAACAAACTTGAATTGGCCAATAATCGGAAATTTCCACAATTCAACAAATGTTTCGGCCTCCTTGACTAACACAATTTAATTTCATATATTAAATCTTGTTAATTACGAGGCAAATATGCTGCTTGAATTTTTGAAAAAGAACTTTGGCCCCGGAAAGCCGATTTTTACAGCCGACGCAGAATGTCTGGGGTTGTCCCCCGTAAATCTTCGTCAACAGTTTAAAAAGCTGTGCGACAGTCATCAGCTACTCCGCTTCGAAGCGGGCGTATTCTTCTTGCCCGATCCCAATGGCGAATATTGCCCAAAGCCCTCGGCCAACATGGTGGCAGAATACAAGTACATCCGCAACGAACAAGACGTGTACGGATACTATTCTGGCTACACCTTTGCAAACCAACTTGGCCTAACCTTGCAAGTGCCCTACAAGGCTGAAATTGTATCAAACAACGCGACTGCAGTTGTGCGCGAAGTAAAAGTCGGACAAACTCCATTTTTTATCCGTCGTTCGCGAATTGCAGTGACTCGAGAAAACGTGAGCACGCTGCAACTCTTAGATTTGCTAAAGGATGTCGAGGAATACACGGACTACGAATGCGAAGAAGAGGCTCCCGACCGTATCAAGGGCTTTATTCAAAGAGCAAAAATCACCCGCGCAGACATAGACAAATACATCGGCGAATTTCCGCTGAAAACCTACAAGAGCATTTACGATTTGAGGTTGGAAAGTGTATTTGCATAATGAGCCTGATTACTTTTTGAAGTTGATAAAGGGCGCTAGCGACACCCTGAATGTGATGGACGCTTTAGTTGAAAAAGACTATTACGTCTCCCTCATCCTTGCCGAAATCGCGGCTACATCAGACCTTGCCGTTTTCAAGGGCGGAACATCGTTATCCAAGGCGCACCATACAATCAATCGATTTTCAGAAGACATCGACATTGCATTTTGCGGTCACATCGGTGCTTCGCGAAGAAAAAAGCTTAAATACAATGTGATCGCGCCTATCGCAACAAAGCTCGGGCTTGTCATTACCAACTTTGACAAGACGCAAAGCGATCGCGACATCAACAACTACACTTTTGCCTATAAGCAGTTGTGCAACTCCAGTGCACAAGTCGTTCCAGAAGTCCGCCTAGAAACCAGTATGGTCACCGAAGCGTTTCCTGTTGTAGAAATGTCCATCGGGAATTACATTGCAACATACGCAAGCAACGTAGATGTTGAAAAGTATGATTTGCAGCCGTTTCAAATGAAAGTGCAATCTTTAGAAAGAACCTTCGTAGATAAAGTCTTTGCCATTTGCGACTATTACCTCGCCGGAAAAACAAGACGCCTGTCTCGTCATCTTTACGATTTGCACAAGTTGTATCCGCAAATCACATTTAATGATGATTTAAAAAAGCTAATCCAGCAAGTTCGCAGCGTGCGGGCCGCAACTGACACTTGCCCATCGGCCATGCCGGGCATCAACATCAACGAACTGCTGAAAGAAATCTGCGAAAAAGATTTCTTCAAAAAAGACTACGATGGGGTAACCCAGTTCTTTGTATTTGACAATGTGAAATACAAAGAAGCTAAAAGCACGCTTGGGCAAATTGCAGAAAATTTTAATGATTAATCCCTCAAATTACAGCGCCGTATCCAGCACCATCATCAGGGAAAATCCCAGAGCGAAAAGCAGAGTTACGCCGTCAAAGTGAACACCTTCATTGGCTTCGGGCAAAAGTTCCTCCACCACCACGTAGATCATGGCTCCGGCAGCAAGGCTCAACAAATAGGGCATGGCAGGGAGAATGGAACTTGCCAAAAGCACCGTAACCACGGCGGCGCCCGCTTCTGCAACTGCAGATACAAAACCAAGTCCAAAGGACTTTAAACGTGTCTCGCCCTCGGCACGCAAGGGCAGCGAAACAATTGCACCTTCCGGAAAATTCTGCAAGGCCATACCGATGGAAACTGCAACTGCAGACGCCAACGAGATTCCGCCCGCCGCGCCCACGCTTGCAACATCGCCAGCAGTTCCCGCAACGGCACCAGCACCCGCAAGCCATCCGGCAAACACCACGCCAATGGCCATTCCCTCTGGAATGTTATGGATGGTTACGGCAAGGGCAAGCATCGTCGTACGTTTCATTTTCACGCGGGGACCTTCGGGATCATTACTGCCCAAGTGCAAATGGGGCGTAATCTTGTCAATCAGAAACAGCAAAAGAATGCCCGCCCAGAATCCCGCAACAGGAGGAACAAAGGCAAGTTTGCCGTAATCCGCAGCCGATTCGATGGAGGGCAACAGCAAGCTCCATACGGACGCCGCCACCATCACACCAGCGGCAAAAGCCATCATGGCCCGCTGCACCTTGGGCCGCAAACTTCCCTTCATGAAAAAGACACAGGCCGCCCCGAGAACCGTTCCCAAGAACGGAATCCCAATTCCATAAATCACAGGCAAGTAATGAGCAAAATCCATAAAGCCTCCATTCAATTTTCAATATACAAAACAGAGGATTCTAGTGACAGTTATAAATAAAAATGCAGAAGTTCGAAGACCTCTTATTTTCTATACATCACCACAAAGCTTTTGCGTTTCACGATTTCCTTAATCGTCACTTCGACAAAGCCTGCGGCCTTCCCAAGCGAGATCAGTTCTTCCGGTTCAAACTTCTTGAAGCCTTTTTTCGTGTAGCTCAGTTTGTCCAGCCATTCCTTGGTGTAGACCACGTTATAGAAGGCGGCGCCAGGTTTCAGCACACGGCGAATTTCGGACAGGCCCTTTACAGTATCATTCCAGAAGTAGATGGTGTTGATGGATGTTACCGCAGAAAATGTATTTTCATCAAAGGTCAAATCGCAGCAGTCGCCAATCTGCAAATGAAGTTTTCCTTCGCGGGAGGCACGCACATTTCGAGAAGTCGCCGCAGCCACCATGTCTTCGGAAATGTCGATGCCGTACATATCGCACTTGCACTTGCCATAAAGAAGTTGCAACAAGTAACCGTTTCCAAAACCAACGTCAAGCACCTTGTCATCAGGCGAAACGTCCACCAGGGCAACCGTATTCTTGTACATGGCCCTGTTGATGACGTTCATGATTACGCAGCAAACTGCACCCACAAAACCGCGGGGGTTCCCGAACTGACTGCCGATATATTCTGAAAACTTACTCATCATTTTTCCAAAGATTCTATTCATCAAACAGGTTTATCTGCTTATCGTTTCTAGGAACGATCCAGCTGATTTGCTTTGCCTGGTGAATCACATCATTTGTTTTTAAATTGCCTATAATCAATGGCGATTCCGAATCATGCATTTTGTGATTTGAAAGCACAACATCTTTACCATAATTTGCATAACAGTATTTGCAAAGATGCAAGCAATTGCTATAGGCACCAATATCGCCGCTGACAACACACACTTCGCATTCTGAGCGAGCGAACTTTTTCTTTGGTGGAACAAAAGTCAACGCACTATTTTCAAGACCGAAAGCTTTTTCAAAAACTTGCGCCGTGCTGCAGCCACTGCAATCAGCACCGAACTTTGACAACACGGAATTTTCCACACAGGTTTTTATTGAAATGTCGTAACGGTTACCAATTTCAACAAAGGCCTTGGTTATCGCAATTTGTTCTTCGTTCGAAACAGGTTTTAGCTCCGGAAAATTTTGAGCCACTTTATTATAAATATCTACAAAACTTATGATGCATGTGTGAGTGTAACCCGCCAAAAGTTCCGCCATTACAGAAAATGATTTTACGTGTTGCTCCACGGAATATTTATCTGTAATAAAGATCGGATCATAGCGCCATTGCACTGCATCCAGATTTTTTATGAGAGTAAAATCATCTTCAAGTATAGAACTTGACTTTCTAAAATTTACGTTGTGACGATTCGTTGCAACGGAAAGTTCCTTGAACTTTTCCACAACAAAATGCTTATCAGGGACATTAGGCTCTACATCCTTTCCATAAGGCGTCAAAGTCACATGCCACAGCCAACGGTAATCCGCAAGTTCATTCAAATGGGGTATAAGTGGTGCTGGATTTTTTGTACAGAAAAAAAGTCCATCTACAACATTTGAATTTAAATCGTAGCGGGTTACAAAATCCTTATTGTACGGATTGCGAACAAGCACGTATCCTTCGCGAATACGATTCAAAAACCACTTTGAATAGAACGCCGGTAAATCGGTACGAATGCTTGCCGAGATAATCATTTCTTTGCAAATATATTAAGAACTCGGCACAACGGCAGCAAATACAGGAAGCAAGCACAAAGTACAGCGCTGTTGGGCGCCTGAGTTGCGGCAAGCACGATGGCCGTCGCCACGGACCAGGGCACAAGTGCAATCACGGTTACGGCAGAGTCGTAAATATTCAAGGCATGTTGATCGCGATTCGAACCGTCCAAATTCTCCGTCATTTGATTTGTCAAAATGATAGTCAAGGTCTGGTTGCAAACCACGCAAGAAGTTACAACAGCCGCAGTCAAAGTAGCCACAAAGGGATTGGTCCTTTTCGACAACTTCGCCACCAGAAGTTGCAAAGGCGTTAGCATTTGCGTTCCCTTGAAAATTCCACCAAAGCAACCTGCAATCACCACAATGGCAAAAACATTCACCATGGAAACGAGGCCGCCACCATTGATCATTTTCGCCATTTCGGGAACTGTAGTTTCATAGCCAAAAATGATTGATTTTAACAAATTGATAACGAACTGATTTTCAATTACAATCGCCACGACAAACGCTGCGAAAGAACTCCACAAAAGAACAAGACTTGTCCGCACCCGAGCCACAGACAATGCAACAATCACAAATGCAGGAACTAGGCTCCACAAAGAAAGGGAAAATTCCCTGGAGAAAAGTTCCGTTATGTTTTGCGAAACTGGCGACGCGGAGTCCGCAGTAACTCCATCACCACCAATTCCCGCCACAAAATAAATTCCACAGCTCAACAAAAACGGAAGCCATGTCGTGTGCAACATTCCGCGAACATTCTGGTAAATATCCGTCTTCGTTACATTGGCCGCAAGCAACGCCATGGATGAAATGGGAGAAATGCGATTTCCAAAATAAACACCTGCAAGAACGGCGCCGCCCATCCAGGCTTCATCAACACCAAGAGTGCGACCAACCGTAGCGCAAATCACGCCCATGGTTCCTGCAGTCCCAAGAGCGGTTCCCGTCAAAAGGGACATGGCGGAATTCAGCAGAAACGTCAGCAGAATAAAGCTTGTGGGGTGAATCAGCTCCACGGCGTAGCTCACAATCGTCGGGATAGTTCCGCTGGCACGCCACAAGGAAGTCAAAAGCCCCAGCAGAACAAACAACAGCAAAATGCCACGGGCTGTCTTTACGCCGTTCCAGCACATTTCCGCAGTTTTCCGCAGGCCGCAGCGACGAACTCCATAACCGCCAAAAAGCAGTAGTCCAAAGCCCAGCGCATACAGCAAAGGCACGCCAACCACAAGTGACGTCAAAAGCGCTACGCAAAAGATGGCAAGGACTGCAACTTCTATCATAAAGTTTCTTCTCGACAATAGTAGAATATTTCAGCTTACATAAAGCTTTAACGGCAAATCATTACAAAATCAGCCCCAAAAAACACATAATTTCGCATTACCGTGCTTTTTTCTTGACATTTTTAGCACAAGAGTGTATATTTGTGCAGTAAACAAACGTTCATATATACTATACAGATTTTATGATTGAGCATATCAAAGGCAAGCTAGAAGAAAAGACCCCCACCTTCGTAGTGGTCGATGTCAACGGAGTTGGCTACGGAATCAACATTTCCGCCTATACAGCTGGCAAATTGCCCGAGGTTGGCAACGACGTAACCCTCCATACCAATCTTGTGGTTCGAGAAGATTCCATGACGCTTTTCGGATTTGCCGATACAACAGAAAAGCAGGTATTCCTGATGATGCTCGATGTAAACGGGGTTGGTCCCAAGATGGCCCAACGTATATTGAGCGGTGTTTCTCCGGCTGATTTACTAAACATGATTGCCAGCGACAACAAGTCTGCCCTAGGCAAGATCAAGGGGCTCGGTAAAAAGACCTGCGAACAGATGGTGCTTACCCTAAAAGATAAGGCAGGAGTCATGCTCCAGGGCCTTGGCAACGTAGAAGGAAGCGGCATTACAAGCATGGGCGCCCTTACCGGAGCCAAGATGGAAGCCGTTCTTGCACTCCATACCCTGGGTGTCAAGGATCCTGCAGCAGAAAAGGCCGTAGTCAAGGCTGTAGAAGTTCTTGGAAACGAGGCCGACGCAGCAGCCCTGATTCCCGAAGCCCTAAAGTATCTATAGACCCAGGCAACGTACCTTATGGAAGACCAGCGCATTATTTCTCCTGAACGTCGCTCAGGCGACGAAAATGATATGGAAAGGAACCTCCGTCCGCCTTCACTTGAGGAATTTACCGGACAGAAGAGCATCAAAGAGAGCCTATCCATCGCCATGGAAGCAGCAAAGCACCGCGGCGACTCGCTGGACCATTGCCTGTTTTCTGGCCCTCCGGGGCTTGGCAAGACAACGCTTGCGGGAATCATCGCGAAGGAGATGGGGGTAAACATCCACATCACCAGCGGCCCTGTTCTTGAAAAGGCCAGCGACCTTGCCGGTCTTCTGACAAGCCTGCAAGAAAACGACATTCTGTTTATCGACGAAATCCACCGTTTGAATCGCGTTGTAGAAGAATACCTCTACCCCGCCATGGAAGACTTTAGGCTCGACATCATGCTGGATTCCGGCCCCGCGGCCCGTAGCGTAAACCTCCCTCTAAAACATTTCACCTTAGTTGGAGCAACTACCCGCAGTGGGCTCCTTACAGGGCCTTTACGCGACCGCTTTGGACTGCAGTACCGTCTAGAACTGTACGACGAAGAAGACATCGTGAAGATTCTTATGCGAAGCGCGGGCATTCTGGACGTTGGCATCGACGAAGATGCAGCCCGACTCCTGGGCGGACGCTGCCGCGGCACCCCCCGAATTGCCAATAGGGTTTTACGCCGCTGCCGTGACGTGGCCCAGGTCCGCGGCACGGGCGTCATAGACGTGGCGTCCGCACAGAAGACCCTCGACATGCTTGGAATCGATGGAGAAGGTCTTGACTTTATGGACAGAAAGATTCTGGCCATGATCATTGATAACTTCGGCGGTGGCCCCGTAGGCCTTGGCACCATCGGTGCAGCCATCGGTGAAGAGCCCGACACCCTCGAAGAAGTCTACGAACCCTACCTGATTCGAAAAGGCCTGCTGTCTAGAACTCCACGAGGCCGCGTGGCCACCCGAAACGCCTACGACATGCTCCATAGGAAAATGCCCTCGGGGCCAGTTCCCACCGGCATACCCGACATTGGCATCCAGGAAGAACTTAAACTTTAAATCTACTTGAATTCCGGAGCGATGGTCATCACCAGGTTCACACCATGCAACCCGTGGAAACCGAACTGTAGTCGGAACAGGTACATGTTTGGCTGACGCACTCGAATACCGAAGCCCCATGAGTTGTAAAAACGATCCTTGGACCAATCCTTGATTCCAGGGGCGATTAGGGCATATTCATCAAAAAGCACGCCGTCCACAAAACGGTCCACAGGCCAGCGGTATTCCCAGCTGAAACTCATGAGCTGATGGGCAGACCAAGCGTCACCATAGCCGCGAAGAGGAGTTCGGGCATTCAATAAGGTGAAGGCATTATAGGGAGCGCCTCCTTCCTCCATTTCCCATATACCGATGTAACGGTACTGGAAGGCAATAACGCGACGTTCGAAAAGAGTATTGCGTACATTTTCCGGTCGCCAAACACGCACGGCCTCATCCCAGGAGAAATCCGTATAGAACTTGCGATTAGCCCTGGCTTCCTTCGCAGAAAGCACATAGTTGTCGCCAGAACCCAAGTAGAAATAATGCTGGAACAGAAGTTCTGTCTTGAGGAAGTCGTGATTCAGCCCTCCATCCTTGATTTTGCCTTTTGCCCCCAAGGGAGCATCCTCCCCCAGATCGTCAAAATCAAGCCCACTGTACTTGCCCACAAAATTATACGTTCCCGTAATACCGAAACGACTTCCCCTTGAAGGTGCGTAAGGGACATCCAGATTGTCGTACAGGATAGACAAGGCCACAGGAATCTGCAGGCTCTTCTGGTAAAGTCCTCTATCCTGAATCGGATATTCATCGCTTACAAGAATGGAATCAGCAACGTCCGGCAAGGAGGCGTCCACAAACTTTAACGTTGTCCATCCTTCCACATTCCACCTTGCCGACTGCGTCAGGGGGCGCCCCAATCGCCATGTCATTGAGATTGTCGAATCCGGCTGGGTAAAGGCGGTCTTGGTTTCCGGCAAGATAAAGGTATCATCCCTGTCCCAAGCCATATCGATTCTATACCCACCAAAGAAGGATGTTCCAAACAGGGCATGCTTTGTGTAGCGGGCCGCCATCATTACGTCACCATTGGCGTAATAATTGCCCTGAACCACAAGATAATCCTTATCTAGAAAGATTCCGCGATGGCGGTAGTTCGCCCCGATCAAGGTCCTGGAGCCGGGCTTAAAATTGAAGCTAGGATAGATAAAGATATTATCCCGTTCACCAAAGGTAATCAGGTCTACGGACTTCTCGATTGCACCATTTTTAAACGCATAATCCATAGGCTTGGCCACCGGGTAGATCAAGCCATTCAAAACAGGCTGAATCACATTGTTAAAGGGCCATAGCCAGAGGTCCGCCAAGCGAAAGGAATCCCCTGATTCACTCGCATTTTCTTCTGCCGCATAGGTAGTCGAAGCAAGGACGAATAGAAAGCAAACACACATTGCCGCCCCACGCATTATGCGAAGGAACTCACCCCAAAAAGGCGTCTTGCAAGCGCTTTGCATTTTTTGTAAGTCCATCCAGGAATCAAATTATAATTATATTAGAGGCGATGTTCTCCCTCTTTGCAAAAATTACCAAGAGAATCGCGCAATATCCCAAGGCGATCATAGCAGTCCTTGCCATACTTGGTCTTTTATGCATCTATCCCATCAACCACTTGCGATGGGAAATCCAGCTACAAGATGTCCTTAAGGGCAACGAAGTCCAAACCGACGTTCAAAAAATCGAGGATGCTTTCGGAGGTCTGGGCAGCCTTACGGTTATCCTGAGTTCCGGCGACAGCCTAGCCAACTATGATCTTGCCCATAGCTTTGCGGAAACCTTCGCCAGGGATTCCCTTGTCCACTTCATCGACTACACCGCCGATGTCGACTTTTTCAAGAAGAACCGTCTTCTTTATGCCAGCGAAGACGACCTGGAAAAGGTCATTGAAAGCATCGAGGAAACCCGCAGCAAGATCATTCTGCAGAACAATCCTTTCTTTGTAAGCCTGGATTCTACAGAAGAGAATCATTCTGATTCCGTCCCGAGGAACATTATCGAGGAGATCGAAGCCAAGTATTTCAAGAATCTCCAGCAGGGATATTCCAATCAAAACGGAACCATCAGGATTATTGACATCTACCCGACCAAGTCCTTGACAGACCTGAAAAGCAATCGAGAGCTTTACGCCAGCGTGGCCTACTTCATGAAAACCAACGCGGAAGCCCGAGGGATCAAGGTTCTCTATACAGGCGAAGTCTACGATTCGGTACGAACCGGGAAAAAGCTCCTGCCGGAGGCAAAGATTGCCGGAGGATTCGCCGCGCTTATCATCCTGATTCTACTGATCCTGCATTTCTACAAGCAGCCCCAGCTCATTGCGATTTCTGCTTTGCCCATGGCATTGCCTGCTGTATTTACCCTGGCTCTGACATACCTGATCTTTGGAAGAATCTGTCTGTTTACCCTCCCCCTGGCACTGCTACTGCCGGGACACGCCTGCCAGATAAACACCCATGTACTGGCCCGTTACTTCAAGGAACGTCAGAACAACCTGGGGCCTGTCCTTAGCGTCGAAAGCGCCATCCTTGGAATCATCCCTACGGTGGCGGCATCCTCACTGATCATGGCGGCCCTATTTGCTTCCCTCATCATCATCCCTCTTCCTGGCCTTAGGGAGTTCGGTGTAATGGGTGCCATCGGAACCATACTCAACCTGACCGTCTGTCCCCTACTGTCTACGTCCCTGCTGCAATTCCTCCAGCGTAAAAAGACATTCAGCATCATGGGAACGCCCTATACGCGAGTCCGAAAAATCAAGCTTTTGCCCAACGCCGTGAACTGGGTCATCATCATCACCCTCAGCATCATCAGCCTGTCGGGAATCCTGTATAGCGGCAACAACTTGAAGTTCCGTTACGACTTCAAGAAGATGGACATCCAGCACAATAAGGCCGAGGCAGATTCCCTAATAAGCGAAACCGGATTCTCCCCCTACGATCCGGTCATCATCATGTTGCCGGACTCTTCCTACAATGACGACCTACTCCAGGATATCAGCCATCTGCAGGAACGAGGCGTTATTCCCGACATCGAGAAGGTGTTCACTCAGTACCAGTTCATGCCCAAGCTTTCCAAGCAGAAATCCGAGCAGGTTCAACAGCTGAAAAAGCTTGCAACTCCGGAAGTCCTATCCAGGCTCAGTACCAGTGACAGCGCAAACATAGTCGAGATGCTGGAAAACTACGACAGCGACGTCAAGGACTTCGAGCTCTCCGAAAACATCCGACGCAAGTTCTCCGACAGGAACGGCAATTCCGGAGTCTTCGCCTTTATCATTCCCAGCAGCAATTCCGAAAACGGTCTTTACTGCAGACACGTCACTTCCCAGATTAGAAAACTGGAAGGTGTTCAAGACAAGAAATTCAAGGTGTACGGCACTCCTATCCTAAGGGCCTCGGTACTGGACGCCATTCTAGCCAACCTGGACAAGTCCATATTCCTCGGGACAATCCTGCTTTGGATTATTCTCCTGCTTTACTACAACAAATTGAGCCGCGCCTTCTTTACCATCTTGCCAGCCCTGTTCTCCATGAGCTGGCTTACCATCACGATCCACTTTAACAACATCCATCTTTCGGCATACAGTTCCCTTGCCTACATCCTGCTTATTGGAACCAGTGTTGACGGTTCACTACAGTTGTGGGCGGCTTACTACGAGAAGCAACGCGGTACAGCCCTGACCGTATTGCAAAACAATCTTTCTTCTATTATCGTTGCACAGTTGGCCACCTTCATTGGAACCTTCGCCTTGCTATTCTCCTCCCATCCGGGAATCAGAAGCATGGGTGAAATTTCCCTGATCGGACTTGTGTGCATATTCATTTCCCAGTTTACAATATTCCCCTTAATTGCAGGGACCCTGGACCAGTACAGGGTTATCAAAAAGATAAGGCTCAGACATGGCAAAACCTCTCTCCACTAGAACATTGAACATCGCCGCCAGCTTGACGGTTGCAATTGACACCTTGGCAAAGCAGATGATCGCCGACGGCAAGGACGTGGTAAGCCTCGGCGCAGGCGAACCGGATTTCGGAACCCCCGCCCCCATCCAGGAAGGCGCATGCAAGGCCATCCACGAAGGCAAGACCCGCTACACCGCTCCCGTTGGCATCATGGACGTTCGCAAAGCGGTTGCCAACAAGCTTAAGGTGGAGAACGGACTCAACTACAAGCCCGAACAGATTATCATGACCAGCGGGGCCAAGCATGCAGTA
Source organism: Fibrobacter sp. (assembly GCA_024398965.1). Classification (NCBI taxonomy): domain Bacteria; kingdom Pseudomonadati; phylum Fibrobacterota; class Fibrobacteria; order Fibrobacterales; family Fibrobacteraceae; genus Fibrobacter; species Fibrobacter sp. The sequence goes on from JAKSIF010000015.1 coordinate 18,228, forward strand.
TTCAACTCCCTGGCGGCCCTCGTCAATCCTGGCGATGAAGTGATCATTCCCGCCCCTTACTGGGTAACCTACCCGGAACTGGTGAAATGGCTTGGCGGTACTCCGGTCTTTGTCCAGGCAACCAAGGACGCCAACTTCAAGATTACTGCGGAACAGCTTAAGGCAGCCTGCACCGAAAAGACCAAGGCCATCCTGCTGAACAACCCCTGCAACCCCACCGGCGCCGTCTATACCAAGGAAGAATTGGCCGCACTCGCCAAGGTAATTGTCGAAGAGGACATCTACTGCATCTCCGACGAAGTCTACGAATACTTTGTCTACGACACCGAGTTTGTATCCGCCGCAGCATTCCCCGGCATGGAAGAAAGGACAATCGTGATCAACGGTTTCTCCAAGTCCCACTGCATGACCGGATGGCGCATCGGCTACGATGCCGCCCCGGCTGAAATCGCAAAGATCATCGGAAAGATCCAGGGACAGGCAACTCACCATCCCAGCAACGTGGCTCAGTACGCAGCCCTTGCTGCACTCGAAATGGACAAGAGCAACGTGGAAGCCATGCAGAAGGCTTTCCGCAAGCGTCGCGATTACATGCTGAAGCGCACGGCAGAGATTTTGCCGGTTCCGGCTCATGCTCCCGAAGGTGCGTTCTACCTGTTCGCTCCCGTAGATTGCTTCTACGGCAAGAAAACTCCCGAGGGAAAGGTCATCGGCGGTTCCATCGAACTTTGCGAATACCTGCTGCAGAGCCAGGGCCTTGCCATTGTGCCGGGCGCCGCCTTCGGTGACGACACCTGCGTTCGTTTTTCCTATGCGGCAAGCGACGAGACTTTGGAAAAAGCCTGCAACCGATTCATTGCGGGCTTGAAGGCTTTGGCATAAGGATGATAGGCTCGTGACTCCAGATTCGAGATTCGAAGCCCATTATTCATTGTTAATTGTTAATAGTTAATTGTTAATGCAATCATTTAGAATCATCAACGTAGAATCCGGCAAGGCTTTTACCATTGGGCGAAAGTCTGACAACAGCCTGGTACTGGACAACCTTATGGTTTCCAGGTATCACGCTGTCATCCAGAAGGAAGATACTGCGCAAGATGGTTGCAACAAATGGATGCTCACCAGCCTGACGGGAAATAGCGTGACCCAAGTCAACGGGAAGTCTATTCCCGAGGGGCACGACAACTCCACGGAAATTCAGGACGGAGATGTCATCCTGATTGGTCCTATACAGCTGCGGTCCACCCTCAGGGGCGACAAGCTTTCACTTTTGGTGATGGACTCCGTGGACACGGACCTAGTACAAAGCTGGCCCTTGAATTCCCAATGGAAAACACTGGACGACGAAGGCGGCCACATAAATCTCCCTCAGGGAACCTGCGCAAGGCTTACCGAGATCAGCGGAGAGAACGGCGAAAAGATCCTGGTGGCCCAAGTCAGTTTCAAGGAAAAGGTCGTTAGCCCTCAGGGAAAACAGAAAAAGATTGTATCCCTGCAGAAGGGAGAATCCATACGTCTACCCGGATGCAAGATCCAGTTTGACATCACCGGCGGAGAAGGTGAAATCACCTGCAAGAACCAGCCCTACGGATTCAGCGTAAAGGCCGCAGGCCTTGATGTATTCGCCGGAAAAAAACAGCTGCTGACAAGCATCAACTTTCAGCTTCCCGCCGGAGAGATTCTTGCCATCATCGGACGTTCCGGACAGGGAAAGTCTACACTCCTGCGACTGCTCCAGGGCATTAACCGCAGTGGAGAAAAGTCCGCTGTAAGCATCGGCGGGCTGGACTACCGTAACGAAGAAATCCGCAAGCACATCGCCTTTTTGGAGCAGGATCCCGAATTACGTAAGGACCTGACTGTAAAGGAAACGCTTCTTGACGGCGGACGGATCAGCATGAACCGTCACGAATACAAGGCCGGCGTCCAAGGGCGACTGGAAAAGTTCTGCGAACTTTTCGGGCTGAGCGGACGGATGGACAATGCGGTAAGGACGCTCAGCGGCGGCGAAATGCGCCGCGTCGCCCTCGCCCGCGAGCTCATGGGAAACCCTGGGCTTATTATCCTTGACGAGCCCCTATCCGGCCTCGATCCCTACAACTCAAAAATACTCTGTACCCACCTGAAGCAATTGGCCTTCCTAGGTCACACCGTAATCCTTACCACTCATAGCTACGAGGCTCTGGAAATCGCAGACAAGGTCCTGGTCATCCACAACGGCGAGCAGGCTTTCTATGGTCAACCTAGGGAATGCTACAGTTTTTTCAACACCAGGGACCCAGAAGAAATCCTTTCCAGACTGAACCAGGATTCTTCCACCCTCTGGCTGGAACACACCCGCAAAAATACCCTACGACTGGATACACCCCACCAGGGAAACAACGGCAATTTCTACTTCACAAAGACCAGGCTCTCCCCCACATTCCTTTACAAGGTGGGCCTCACAGCCAAGCAGTGGTTCCGCGACAAGGGCAAGTTCACAGCCCTGCTGCTGCAGCCCCTAGTTATCGGCTTTCTTTTCTCCCAGATATTCTCCGACCTGTCGTCACTCTGGATTGTATCCTTCGCCTTGATCCTTTCCGCCAACTGGCTGGCACTTTCCCTTTCCATCCGTGAGATTGTCCAGGAAAAAGAAATCCTCCTTAACGAATTCCGGAAGGGTGTTCCCGTGGTTACCACCCTCTGCGCAAAGCTTTTCCTGCCCATGGTTGTAGCCTGGATTCAAACACTAGTGGTATTCGCCTTCGTCAACTTCCGCATGACCCTCCACGTTCCGGTACCGTTACTGCTATTGACCTTGCTGACCATGGTGATTCCACCCATAACCGTAGGTCTTGCAGTCAGCGCATTCTCCAGAAACGCCGGACAGGCAAACGCCCTCCTGCCCCTGCTGATTATACCCCAGGTTGCCTTGGCCGGAGCCCTGGTTCCCCTGGACCAGATGTTACCCATCGGCAGGGCCCTATCCTACGTTATTTGGTCCCGATACAACCAAAGTAGCCTTACACACCTATTATTGGATCAGCAGGACCCCATAGAAAACACTTTGTTGGCCCTTGCCATCGCTTTAGGTTTTTATATTGTGATGGTAATTAAAATATTCAGCATCAAGAAAGCAAAATGATCGCACCGCAGAAACCTGAAATTTTTCCTCGTCCATTCAACGAAAACTACGACCTTCTCGGCACCTTGGGAAAAGGCGGCATGGGAAACGTCTACAAGGCCATGGACAAGAGGCTGAAGCGTGAAGTTGCTTTTAAGATCCTGGACGCCTCCTCCGACGAGGAAGCCATCAAGCGCTTCTACATGGAAGCCCAGGCCATGAAGGAACTGGACCACCAGAACATCGTTCATGTGTTCGACTTCGGTCAGCAGAACAATCAACTGTTCATTTCCATGACATACGTCCAAGGCACCAACCTTTCAGAGATTCTCCACAACAAGGAACAGCTCTCTTTCGAGGCCATCGAGGTCATTATCCGCCAGATTGCCCGCGGTCTTCTCTATGCCCACAGCAAGGGAATCGTACATCGTGACGTAAAGCCCTCCAACATCATGCTGACCCGCGACAACCGCGTGTACATCATGGACTTCGGCATTTCCTACGTCCAGGAAATGGAAAAGGACCGTCTGACCCGTACCGGCATGACCATGGGAACTCCCGAATACATGAGCCCCGAGCAGTGCCACGGCGACAGCGTCACCCTGCAGTCTGACATCTACAGCATGGGCGTCATCCTGTACGAAATGACATGCGGACGCCTGCCCTTCGAAGGCAACCGCCCTGTGGAAATCGCCCTGAAGCACGTTCAGGAACAGCCTCCTGCACCCGCCCAGTTCCGCAAGGACATGCCCCCGGGACTTACTGAACTGATTCTCAAGTGCCTCAAGAAGAAATTGAACGAACGTTTCCATGACATGCAGGAATTCCTGGATGCCTGCGACCAGGTTTTCGGAGCTGGAAGCGACAGACAACGACTTACCGGAAGCCACACTCCGCTGCGCCGCCGCACTGTGTCCATTTCCGATACGGTTACAAGGATTTCTCCCAAGGCTCGAGCCCTCCAGAAGAAACTTGCCGCACTGACAATCTTCATCTTCCCCATCATCATCATGCTGCTTATCCTGCTGATGCTTACCCATAAGCCGGAAAGCACACTCCGTGAACTTGAATGGACAGATGCCCTCGGCAACTACGAGACAAAGGCCTTGGAAGTGGACCAGTCCAAGGGCTACCCATTGTCCAACCTGAGCGACGACGACCTTACTACGGCATGGCTCTACACCAAGCCCCAAAAACCCCAGAATCCGGTGCTGACCCTGTACTTTGAGAACAATGCCATCGTTACCCATTTCGGTATCGCCATCGGTTACCAGCGTTCCGTTGACGATGCTTTCGGTGACCGTTTCCGCATCTTCAAGAAGCCAAAGACAATCACCATCGAGACCAAGGATGGCTTTAAGCAGAAGGTAAAGCTCGAGAACATCAAGGGTATGCAGTATCCCAACATCCAGGCAATGGAAACCACGGAACTGAAAATCTACCTGGATGATGTCTACGAGGCCGAAAACGAAGACTTCGCCATTTCGGAAATCCGCTTGCTGGGCATGGAACTTCCTTAATCTTTTTTAGTTCATACATCATTTCTTACATCGCCTAAGGGCGCGTTATTAGATTGAAAAGTTTTCCCCAAGGAGGGAAAGCTTTTTGCATATCGAACCACAAACCCAAGGAGCGAAGGAAAAATGATTAAAAATAAGAACGCAGACACAAACAAAAAAGAAAACAAGTCCAAGGGTAACTTTATAGAATCCCTGGCTGCAGCCTACCTTAGGCGCTTAGGCTACGAGATTCTGGCACGCAATTACGCCTACCGCGGAGGCGAGCTGGACATTGTGGCAAAAGACGGCAACACCATCGTTTTCGTGGAGGTAAAATCCGTGTGGAACAACCAGCAGGGAAATCCTGCGGCACGTGTCAACCGCATGAAGCAGCAAAAGATCTGGCGCACCGCCTGCCATTACCTGCAGGAGAACAGGGCGGCGGCACCCAAGGGATTCGACCAGCCTTGCCGTTTCGACGTGCTCAGCGCAAGAGTCTACCAGAAGCCACTGCAGTTCAGCCACCTGAAAAATGCCTTCGAGGGAACACAAGTTATTCCGCAGTGCTAAGAATCCAGTGGAACAATTGCTCTCACATGGAACATTATTTTTGCAATTTTAATGCACAAATCCTCAAATTTTGTGTAAATTCAGCCTATGCGATTCGAAGTACATCCTCAAAATCCCCAGGCCCGCATCGTAAAGCTGGCCGCAGCCGCTCTCGAAGACGACGGTCTCGTACTGTACCCTACGGAATCCGGCTACGCCATCGGCTGTAACGCGGAATCCCCCAAGGCCATCCACAAGCTATACGCCCTCAAAAAGCCTATGAAGAAATTCTTCATGGCATTGATCATTCCGGACATTCGAACCGCAACCGACTACGCCCGCGTAGACAATTTCGCCTTCAACATCATGAAGCCCCGCGTTCCCGGCCCCTTCACCTTCATTCTGCCGGCAGACCCCCACATCGCCCGCCGCCTGGACGTGAAGCGCCCCGAAATCGGTGTCAGGATGCCTACCCACCCCTTCTTCCAGGAACTGTTCCAGCACTTCGACAAGCCCATCCTGAGCACCGCCGCAAAACTCAGCGACGAAGACATCTACGAACCCGACGATCTCTGGAAAACCTTCGAGCACTCCGTGGACATGATGGTGGACTGCGGCCCCATCGAAATCCGCCCCACCAACATCATCAGCCTGGTGAACCATCACGAAGTTGAAATCATCCGCGGCGAACTGGACCCGGAGATGTAGAGCAAAGAGGCCGCGACATCATCCCAAGTGTAAATGGGATTGTCGTCATTCCGAGAAACATAAGCATTCTTCGTCATTCTGAGAGCCGCAGGCTCGAAGAATCCATAACGAAATTAGAACAAATCAAAATACAAATCCCTCCATGTTGGATTCACGCTTTCCAGCAATTCTATCTTGCGCACCCTTCTCCATAAAAACGAAGATACCAAAAAAGGACTGTCATTTGATGACAATCCTCTTTTTTACTTATGTACTGGATCCTTCAGGATGACGTAACGCCGTTAACGAAACAGCATTCCCGCGCGGCAAGCCACTAAACCATTGCAGCGCTGAATTCAGCTTCGGTCACCAGGTCTTCACCGATGAACACCTGACCGGCATACTTGAAGATGCCGCGGCGAGCCATGCGAAGGTCAGTGAGGCGAACCTTCAAAATGATATCGGTGGGAGGAATCACAGCCTTGCGGAAGCGGCAGTTTTCCACACCCATGAAAGCCGGGCGCTTGCCCACGGTCTTTTCTTCCATAGCAATCATGGTAAGGAGCGTTGCAGCCTGAGCCATAGATTCAATCTGGATCACGCCGGGCATCACCGGATTGCCAGGGAAATGACCCTTGAAGAAATCCTGTTCGCCAGTCACGTGCATGCGGCCCACCAGAGAAGGCGAATTTTCAGCAGTGCCATCACCAACGTTCAGTTCCAGGATTTCGTCAACGAAAGCAAAGGGGAACTTCTGGGGAAGAACTTCGTGGCAAACATCTTCGCCGTAGAGAACGCCTTCTTTATCAGATTTTTTCAAAGAGTCCAGCAGAGACATAGGGAATTAACCTCTCCATGATTTGTCGGTGGGAAACATGCCCACCATTTGTGATTTCGATTCGGACTCTGGGAAGAGCCGGACAGATAAATGTGATATCGCCAATTAAATCTAGTATTTTATGCATGGCAGGTTCGTTTGCCACACGAAAATCCTTGGAACATTTTGCACCGTCGCAACGGTTCAGCAGCATGCCGCAGGATTCATCTACACCGCCCAGCAGGCCATTGGCCTTTGCCTGTTCAAATTCCTCGGCAGAAATGAAGGTGCGGGCCATAAAAATCTGGAACAAGTTTTCCGGCGAATAAATACTGACAGCGGCGGCAGACTGCAGGTCGCAAGCATCCCCGCGACTCTTGCTGCGGTCCAGAACATATTCCACCTCAAAAGTTTCTGCAGGGCAAATACGAACATGACCGAAAGTGCGTTCAGAACCGTCGGCAGCCTTCGCCGTCAAATCCCATTCGGCCTTTACAGGAGCATCATAAAACACAAGGGCTTCCGGCTCCCCCGCTGCTCGACGCAGGCCATAGAAGAAGGGCGCTGCAGAACCATCCATCAGGGGAACTTCCGCGACGTTCTGACCAGCGATGCTCCGACCTGCGGCTTTCCCGGCTGCATCATCAGCGGCTGTTCCGCGAACCAAGTTCACGTTAAACCTGCGGCCAGGCCACATCAGGAATACAGGAGCCAGATGTTCCGGGCCGGCAATAGCACCAGCATTCAGCCCCACCGCATGAGCACGACTCTCATCCTCGTAAGAATAAATTGCCGTACGTGCAGCGCCAAACTTCAAGTCAGAAAAAATCTTGCAGAGATCCGTGCGGTAAACTTCGCGACCGTCCACACTCCAAACCACACGAGGTTTGTGGGTAGGATCCCTTTCCAGAACATCCACCGTCACCTTGGCATTCCTATAGCTCAAGGACGGAGATTCAAATTCAAAATGCTGAGCGTTGGTCATAACTTAGGAACAAAGATAATATAACTTACTTCGCTTTGTATTTTGCACGCTTTTCAGCGACAACGTTTGCTCGCACTTTCTTTTCGGGCACAATCTTCAAAGAAAGTTGAAGTCCCATTGCGTTCAAAACCCGCATTACCGTATCGAAGCGAGGATGAGCATCCTCCTTCATTGCCTTGTAAAGACTTTCACGATTCAGCCCAGATTTCTCAGCAATTTTCGCCATACCCGCTGATCGAGCCGCAGTGCTAACGCAATGTTGCCAAAACACAGGATCATTTTCAGCAAGAGCCTCCTTCAAAAAAAGTTTAACAGACTCTTCTGTATCCAAGAATTCTGCAACATCCAAATCCGTAACTTTAACCTTACCCATTATTCAGTTCCTTCTTATTCCTCCTTAATGTAGCCATTCGGCTACAAACTGTCAAGATTTTCACAAACAAAAAAAGGCCGTATTCCTACACGCACCATTTCAGGCATTTGTAGCCTATCTATGGGATATAAGAACGCGACCTAAAGCGAGAGCAGCGACCATTTATGGTCATTGCCTTCAGCAACCATTGTCTGTCTAAAAAGAATGTACTAAAAAATAAATGTCAAAAGATGATAATGAAAAATTATTTCTTCAGATTCTTTTTTGCCATCATGCGGAGTTCCACCATTTGCCTGCGCCAGACATCGGCGTCGATGGCGGGGAAACCTGCTACGGTGCGGCCTGCGGGAACGCTCTTGGTGACGCCGGCTTTTGCGGTGACGATGGCGCCGCGACCGATGGTAAGGTGGCCAGCAGCCTTTGCGCCGCCGGCAATGTTCACATCATCTTCTACGATAGTGGTGCCGCCTAATGCAGTTTGTGCGGCCATGTAGATGTTGTTTCCCAGAACGCAGTTGTGACCGATTTGCACCATGGCATCGAAATGGCAATCGTTCCCGATGGTGGTGGGCGAAATAAATCCGGCGGCCACCACGGTGTTTGCGCCAAAGCTGCAGTTGTCGCCAATGCGGACTCCTGCCACATGGGGCACCATGCGACGTTTGCCCTGGTATTCATAGAAGCCAAAACCGCGGCTACCGACCACAACGCCTGCCTGAAAAATGCAGCCCTCCCCCACAACAACGTTGGGGTAAATCACTACGTTTGCTTCCAGGCGGCAGCGGGCACCAATCCTTGCGCCGGGCATTACAACGCAGCCGGGGCCAATTTCTGCCGTGGGATCAATCTCGGCAACCGCCTTGCCCGACGAATCTCGCGGCACGTCCACCAGGTCTTTTCCGTACTTTTCCAGAAAGCAGACCATGGCGTGATAGGGATTTTCTACAGGAACCAGGCAGCGGACCTTGGGGAAAATTTCTCGCGCGGTACCCATTGGAACAAATAATACGCCGGCCTCGCACTTTGCCAAATCCGCCGCAGAAAATCCGTTAGCCCCCGTAATGCTCTTGACATTCCCTGTCCAAAAGCTGACGTCTGCAGGGCCTGCTTTTTCCAGGGAGGCAAAACCGGAAAGCACTAGATCCTTCGCTTCGCTCAGGATGACAACAGAAGAGGACGCGACGCTACTTGCGACAGAAGATGATGCAACGTCATTTAATATTTCTTGCAATTTGACGGAATGCATCATTCCCCCAGGGCAAGAATCTGAACCTGGCAAGCATAGTCAATCTGAACCTGGCCACCAATTTTGCCACTTAAATCTTCACCATCCAGCTGCAGGAATTCATCTTCTGCAAATTCCATCTTCAGGGACTTCGCCTTTCGAGAAATCAAGAAGTATTTCTTCACAAGATTTCCCACCACAGGAACAGAACCGATTGCAATGGCCAACAGGAACATCAACATGTTGGGAACGCAAACCACTTCCAGCAGGCAATCTGCCATGTCGGACTTATAGAAAGGCCTTGAGCCACCGGCAAAGCTGGGGATATTCCCCACAATGACAGTTCGATGACCAGAAAGATCCTGAGAATATTCCTTACCATCAGCATCGACAAAGGATACCTTTGCCTGCTTCAACTTATAGTTCCTATCCGCAAAGAAACGATCCACATAGTGAATTCGATTTGCAATCACGGAATTGGAGTTGAACGCGCCCTCAGAGCGATCCTGATTAAAGTCATGGGCGATTCTAGCGTCAATTCCACCGGAGAAATAATTGGCAAAGGCCATCTTGCCATTGACCTTCCAAATATCGAAGGGGCGGGACTTGGCAAGCAGAAGCCTACGCACAAGGAACAAAAGTCCCTTATCCACATAGGGCTTGTACAAGTTCAATACTCGGGCCAGGTCGTTACCTGTTCCCAAGGGAATGAGGCCAATCTTGACAGACTTTGCATAGTCGGAGGCAACCATTACAGACAGCACGGAAGACACCGTTCCATCGCCACCTACGGCAATCAAGGTTTCGGTGCATGCGAGAGCATCTTCAATCTGTTTTTCCATACCCTCATGAATGGTGAACTCAGCTTTCCACTGGTCCTCCTTGTAATTCATGGACGACATGATCTCTGGCAAGAACTGAAAAATGGTCTTGCCCTGGCCGCCGCCACTAATGGGATTGATCAGAAAAACAAACTTGTACACGAACTACCCTTTTGCGTTACCGTTGCTGAGCCTTTAACAGCTCATCCTTTGCTTCTATGTAATGCAAAACACCATCGTGAAATTTACGAATTTCTTCGTCGGTTAGTGTACGGGCAACCCTTGCCGGAGCCCCAACAATAAGGCTTCCTTCGGGATATTCCTTGCCTTGAGGCACCAAGGCCCCTGCGGCAACCACGGAATTCTTGCGAATCCGGGCCCCGTCCATGACAATGGCTCCCATTCCGATTAGGACATTATCCTCGATATCACAGGCGTGGATAATTGCGTTATGACCAACCGTGACCTCATTTCCGATATGGACCCCAACATCCTTGGACAAGTGTACGCTCACGTTATCCTGGATATTGGTTCGGCAACCGATACGAATTTCTGCCAGGTCCGCACGGATGACTGCGTTGTAGAAAACAGAGGAATCATCCCCGATTTCAACGTCACCGATAAGACGGGCTCCCTCAGCCAAGAAAACCCGTTCTCCAAGAACAGGTTTCATGCCTTTATATTCAATTATGCTAGCCATACCAACAATGTATAATATTTCCCGACAAAAAATCGGGCAGTTGGCTAAATATCAAAGAATAGGGAAATATAGGGGCCTTGACCAAAATTAGTGATGATGGAATAGCCACCTTCAAGACCAAGGAATCCAGACTTGATATAGGCTCCAGTCCTGTAAACCGTACTTAAGACGGAACTTCCATCAATATGCCAGGCCAAGGTCTGACGAAAACCAATAAAGGGGAAACCCGCTTCAACTTGGGCCGCAGGCATGATGGCTCCATCAAGATACCCAAAGTTGGTATAATTGAGGTTGGCTGCAAAAACTCCGCCCACGCCAAGAGCCATTCTCCATTCATTTTCATATCCCGCAAGGAAGAAGGCGTCCGCGGACCCTCTAAGAACGAGTCCGTTTCCTTCTACATCTTCCAGATAGTACGGAGAATTAGGATACAAAACATAGGGGTTTATAGTAACGGCCATGCGGATACTGGAGAAGAACCCGTGTTCAGAACGAGTCAGCATCGACGGAATGCCTGCAACAGCAACTTGATTCGCAGCATTCGGTACTGCAGTTGCAGAAGCGCTGGAACCCTTGACAACAGCAGCAGGCGCAGGACATACAATACTTGCACTGGGGACATAGCGGATCGGTTCACGCTTAGACGGAGGAAGCTGTTCCGGAGCGGCGTCAGGAACAAATACCGGAGCAGGCTGGGCAACAGGTGTAGGCTGCGCAACAGGGGCTGGTGCAGGGGCGGGCTGAGGAGCGGCTACAGGCTGGGCAACAGGTGTAGGCTGCGCAACAGGAGCTGGTGCAGGAGCGGGCTGAGGAGCGGCTTCTGGCTGGGCAACAGGTGCAGGCTGCGCAACAGGGGCTGGTGCCGGAGCAGGCTGAGGAGCTGCTTCTGGCTGGGCAACAGGCGCCGGCTGCGCAACAGGGGCTGGTGCCGGAGCAGGCTGAGGAGCTGCTTCTGGCTGGGCAACAGGCGCCGGCTGCGCCACAGGGGCTGGTGCCGGAGCAGGCTGAGGAGCTGCTACTGGCTGGGCAACGGGTGCAGGCTGCGCAACAGGTGCTGGTGCAGGAGTCTGTCCCATAGAAAAGGCGAATGCAGACAAAACACAGATTGACAACTTTGAGAACTTCTTCATAATTCCCTCGTTCACTTTAGATTCTTACGCATCTTCTTGATGCGTTTTTTCCACTGCTCAAAACCTTCTTCATGAGAATAATCAAGAATCATGAATTTTCCGCAGTAATCAAATTCAAAACTCGGATGGGTCAAATCCATCTTAATAACGCCGGCATAAAGGTCCCCATGATCCGTATGCAACGGATCATTAAAGAACTCCACTCGAACATCGAATCCAGTCAGGGTTCGATCAAAGTCCTTTGCCTTGTCAATAGGCATATACAGCCAGCCGGCATAGGCAAACGGGACTTCCGGGTTCAATGTATCCAAGACGTTCAACTCAAAGGCTTCCTTTTCGGAATCATAGTTGCCAAGAACTACGGAAGCATCCTTTGCATAAGTCCAAAGATGAAGGGAACGAACCTCGTTAATGAACCCCTCCAACTTGGATATACCCAGCACAAGTCTCTCTCGATAAGCATCGCACCGTTTCAGCAGAGAAGAATAGAGACTGTCTCCTGTTTGCTGCCATACAGTTCGCCTTGCAACAAATTCCTGTTCTGTTTCAAGATCTTCCTTGGGATTCAAACGGGGATAGGAATCCAGAAACCGAGTTAACAGGACCTCGCGTTCCTTATCCGTATTCTCAATTCGTTCCTCAATAATTTGGATGCGACGTTCATACTCATCCACATGCTTGGAGGTTGGCTTCAGCAAGACATCCAAGTCTATTTCACCTTCCGCAGAGAAGGGACTTACGTTTCCATTTCCGGAGGCCATAGCATCTGCCAGCACCTGACTTTGAATTTCAACGATTTTCTTGTAGATGACTTCGCACTCGTTTTTGTACATCAAGTAACCAGCAATCTGGCCTTCCACCTTAGACTTGACGAATGCGTCGTAGTCCGCTTTTCTGGATTCATAATCAGCAAGTTTTTCAAACTCCCCCTTGGGTTCCAAAGGAGGCAAACTGGAAACAACGGTATTGGTAACTTTCTGGATTTGCGCATCCACGGCCGCGATACTATCGGCAACCATTTTTAGACGACTGGAATATTCATTGAAACTTTCACAATTTCGAACAGCCAGGTCAGCAAGAGTGGCGGATTGCACCGACACTGTCAACAAAACAACGCAAAACAAGGAATACAGTAACTTCATATTGTAAACCAATCGATACAATACGAATATAAAACAAAAAATCCCTTTTGTATAAGGGATAAAAAAAAATAATGCGGATTGAGCTTTAAATCAGGGGTTTTCCTGGTAAACAGCCCACATTTCTGCGGGAATGGCCATGGGACGGCCCCTGGTCATGTCCATAAAGACCCAGGTTGTCTCAGATTCGAAGATGACCTTGCCATCGGATGCTCGAACAAACTGGCTTTTACGAAGACTGGCCAACTTGCTCATGCCATCCACCCAGGTAGTCCCGATAATTTCATCATCAAGGAACGCCTGATTCTTGTATTCAATGTGCTGGGTACGGATCATCCAGCCTGCGCCAAGCTGACGCATCAGGGCCATGCCACCCTTTTCCTCGGAATGGGCTATGGCAATGTCCTGGATCCACTGTACAGACCATACGTTGTTGAAATGCTTGTTATCATCGATCATCTCGGGAGTAACCTTGAAGCTCTTCGTAAACTTCATGGCCTTGGGATTTTCTTCGAAAGCAATTGCCATTTGCTACCTCAGGGAATCAATCAACGTGGGAAGTGCGGTTTCAAACTTGACACCATACCAGTGGGATTCTTCGTCTCCATAGGTATTCTCGATACTCTTCAACGTAAAGTCTGCAGCAATCTTGACAGCTTCCATCTTGGACTTGCCTCGCATAATACAGCCTGTAAAAGCAGAGGCGTAAAGGTCTCCGGTACCATGGCACCACATGGACACCTTCTTGTGCTCATAATGTTCAAGCACCCCGTTTTCAAACACTGCAACACCGGTATAGCCATCTCTGAAGCCAATGCCGGTCATGACAATGCACTTGGCACCCAAATCACAAAGACGCTTGCAAAGTTCGGTAATCAAGGTTCTGTCGTAGACTTCCGTATATTCCATGCCAGTCAGGAAGCAGGCCTCGGAGATATTGGGCAGAAGCACATCGGCTTCGGCGCAGAGGCGCTTCATGGCTTCAACGAACTTCATGTCAAAACCGGCGTAAAGCTTGCCCGCATCGGCCAAAACCGGATCCACGATGCGTAAGGAGCCCGGGTTACCTGTCGTGGCCATGATTTCACGGACAATGTCCACCTGGCGAACGCTTCCAAGATAGCCTGTATAGAAAGCGTCGAACTTGATTCCCTCCCGAACCCAGTGGTCCCTGATCGGCAGCATGTCGTCGGTCAAGTCGCGGAAGGTGTAGCCGCGGAAACGGCCCGTATGAGTGCTAAGAACAGCGGACGGCATCACCGCGGTCTCAATACCGCAGGCGGATATCACCGGCAAAGCTACGGTAGAAGAACATTGCCCGAAGCAGGATATATCCTGAATGGTTAGAACACGCTTATACATGGTTACAAATGTAGTAATATCATCAAGCAAAATTCGCGAATAATCAGGCTTTCATCGTCAATGAGACTCGTCCCCTAATACTCCAATATGAAATGAAAAATCCATTTTATTTTAAGGTTTTTGGCAACAATCAAAAAATGTTTTACTTATATTTATATTGATTAAAATTGGAGTTTACACATGGAATGGAATGATTTTACCAGTTTGACGTCTGACGATATGCAGGCTATCTGGAACTTCACGACCAAGGACCCGTTCTCGATCCTCGGCATTCACCCCCTGAATACCGACAAGGGCGTAAAGACCGTTATCCGCACCTATCAGCCCCAGGCAAGCTTTATCCGTGGCGAATCCTGCGACGGCGAATTCGAATTTGACTTTATGAAGATTGGCGATACAGGCTTCTTTGAAGCAATCCTTGACAAGGAATACGAGCCCTTCTTCTACAATCTGATTATCCGTCAGAACGACGGTAACGAATATACGCTTACCGACCCATACGCATTCCTTCCGGTGCTGTCCGACTTTGACCGTCACTTGATCAGCGCAGGAACTCACTACGAACTTTACCGCAAGCTGGGCGCCAACCTGGTTGAACACCAGGGCTTCAAGGGCATCCACTTCGCCGTATGGGCTCCCAACGCACAGGCCGTATCCGTCATCGGTAACTTCAACAGCTGGGACGGCCGCCGCCACCAGATGCGCATGCTTGGCTCCAGCGGCATTTGGGAAATCTTCATCCCGAACCTGGGCGAAGGCGAACTTTACCGTTTCGAAATCCACGGCGCCGACGGCCACCTCCACGTGAAGGTGGACCCGCTGGCAAAGCTTTCCGAAGTGCGCCCGGCAACCGCCTCCATCACCACCCACCTGGATGGTTACGAATGGGGCGACGACCTGTACATGTGGACCCATACCGCTACCAAGGTCTTTGGCAGCCCCATGAACATCTACGAAGTCCACGCCGGCTCCTGGCGTCGCGACCCCGCAGATCCGGATCGTTTCTTGAACTGGGAAGAACTGGCAGAAACCCTCATTCCTTACCTGAAGGAAATGGGCTACACCCATGTGGAATTCCTGCCTCTGGCAGAACACCCGCTGGATGAATCCTGGGGTTACCAGGTTACCGGTTACTACTCCCCCACCAGCCGCTACGGCACTCCCGACCAGTTCCGTAAGTTCGTGGACCTTTGCCACCAGAACGAAATCGGCGTGATCATCGACTGGGTTCCCGCACACTTCCCCAAGGACGCCCACGCCCTTGGCCGCTTCGACGGCACCGCCTGCTATGAACACGCAGACCCCCGCCAGGGCGAACACCCCCACTGGGGCACCTACATCTTTAACCTGGGCCGCAACGAAGTCAAGAACTTCCTTATTGCAAACGCAATGTACTGGCTCAAGGAATTCCACTGCGACGGCCTCCGCGTAGACGCCGTTGCAAGTATGCTGTACCTTGACTACGGTAAGGGCCCCGGCGAATGGGTACCCAACAAGGATGGCGGCAACATCAACTACGACACTCTTGAATTCCTGAAGCACTTGAATTCTGTGATGGGCCGCCTGGCTCCCCACGCAATCCTCATTGCCGAGGAATCCACCAGCTTCCCCAGCATCACCCGTCCTCCTGAACAAGGCGGCCTGGGCTTCCACTACAAGTGGAACATGGGTTGGATGAACGACTTCCTCAGCTACATCCAGCACGAGCCCATCCATCGTAAGTATCACCACAACAGCCTCACCTTCAGCATGGTGTACGCCTACTCCGAAAACTTCATCCAGGTGTTCAGCCACGACGAAGTTGTTCACGGCAAGGGTTCCATGCTGGGCAAGATGCCTGGCGACAACTGGCAGAAGTTTGCAAACCTCCGTTTGACCTACGCCTTCCAGTACGCACATCCGGGCAAGAAGCTGAACTTCATGGGCAACGAATTCGGTCAGTTCCGTGAATGGTGCGAAAAGCGCTCCCTGGACTGGCACCTGGTCAGCTGGGATAGCCACGGCAAGATCCTCGCCATGATGAAGGACTTGAACCACATCTACAAGGACAACGCCCCCTTCTGGGAAATTGACCATTACCATACCGGTTTCGAATGGATCTGGTGCGATGACGCCGACAACTCCATCGTAAGCTTTGTCCGTAAGGATGACCACGGCAACGAAATCCTCTGCGTCTTCAACTTCACTCCGGTGGTCCGCAACGACTATCGTTTGGGCGCCCCCACCAAGGGCAAGTGGAAGGAAATCTTCAATACCGACGCAAGCGCTTACGGTGGCTCCAACGTTGGAAACTTCGGCGAAGTCTGGACACAGGACATTCCCTGGCAGAACCGCGCTCAGAGTCTGAACGTACAGGTCCCGCCCCTGGGAGCCGTATTCTTCAAGCTGGAACGATAAGTTCAAATAGGACAATCGAAGTTAAAAAGGCTTCGCAAAACGCGAGGTCTTTTTTCGCATTCTCATTATAGTTCTTCATTCTCTATAAAGACTGCATTTTAAACCCGCAGTCTTTTATATCAAAAAGAATCCCCCGCATCGCTGCGAGGGATTCTTTAAGCATTTTGCGTTTCGCTAATTACTTGTCGAGAACGATCAAGTTAACAGTGCGCTTGCCAACCTTGACCGGCTTGGACAGGTCAACGTCCTTAGCCTTCTTGGAAGGATCGTTAGCCCAGCCTTCCTTCAGCTTTTCGGAAGTCTTGTCCAAAGTCTGCATCTTGGCCTTGCCCTTGAAGCCAGGGATATCCAGCTTCAATTCGTAATCGCTGTAGGGGCTCTTGTTGATCACGAGGAGGCTCTTCTTCTTACCATTTTCAGTGTAGTAAGTAGTGAGGAGGGATTCCTTGTCACCAGTGATGGTGGTCTTCAGGAGCTTACCGCGGAGAGCGTCAGAAGCCATCTGGAATGCCCAGTAGCTGGGACGCGGGCAGTTCATGCATTCTTCTGCAGAACGGGTCAGGTAACCGTAGTCACCGCCTTCCGGAGTGATGTCGTTGTGGATATCCCAGTACTGAGCGTTGTCAACATTTTCAGTTGCAAGCATACCGAGGTAGTCAGCGACGAACAGGCCGTTTTCGAGAGCGATGGTCTGCGGACCCGGGTTGAAGTCAACAGAGTTCCATTCGGTGAGCCAGAGTTCGATCTTCTTGTCCTTACCCTTAGACCACTTGTCAACAGTCTTGTGCAGACGGCTGTAGATCGGGGTCAGGTCCTGCGGAGCAGAGAGCATTGCGAAGTCGTTTTCTTCACCGAAGTGCTGCGGATAGTGGTGAACGATAAGACCGTCAGCAATATCAGCAGTTTCCTTAAGAACGTTGTCGTTCCAAGCACCATCGAGAACGCCGAGCACAGCAACCTTAATGGTCGGGTCAACCTTCTTCATGGCTTCGATGAACTTACGAGCGCGCTTACCATAAATGGTACCGCCGTCCTTACCATACTTTTCGTAGTACGGATGCCAGTTACCGTAGACTTCGTTACCGATTTCCCAGTACATGATGCCGGCCTTCTTGTCAATGTTGGTGTGCTTGACCCAAGCGGCAGCTTCCTGTTCGGTACCGGAACCGAAGTTCACAGTGAACATAGCGTTAGAACCAGTCTTCTTCAACCATGCGAGGAATTCGTCGGTATCGACCATCCAGTCGTGGTTGTCGAGGATTTCCTTCCAGTGGTCGTCATCAGCACGGAGACCACCCGGGTAACGGATAATGCCGTGGTTGATGCGCTTTGCATATTCCCAAGTCTGGGTCTTGAACTTCTTGTTGTCCAGCATGTCGCCATCCCAAAGGGCAGCGTTGATGCCGAAGAGGCCGCCAGAGATTTCCGGGTTGATGACATCGGAAGAACCCTTAACGTCAACCTTAACAACGGCCGGACGATCAGCCTGCTTGACTTCCTTCTGGTTGGTCAACTTGATGTTGTCGATTTCGAAGGAACCATTGGAGCCTTCTCCACCCGGCTTGAAGTCGAGGGAAACGACACCCTTCAGGTCGAACACGCCGTTTTCCTTAGCGGTAGGCGGCTGGTAGTACGGGAACTTGCTGAAGGTACGGAACGGAACGATCACAGTGGTACGACCGCGAGGTACACCAGTGTTGGAAACGAAGAGTTCGTTACCAGCGTCGCCGATCTGAACGGTGATGGACTGCCATGCACGTTCAGAGTAGACGTCGAACATAATGCCCCAGTGGTTGGTCCAGTCACGACCCTTAGCGTCGTGGTTTGCACCATTCTTGGTGAAGTCGAGAACGAAGTCAACCCAGTCGGACATTTCGAAATGCTTGATGAAGAGGGAATTGCCATCGAGCTTTGCAGACTTGAACGGCATTTCGATTTCGGCCTTGGACTTAGGACCGAAGGAGGGTTCCCACTTATCCTTAGCAAACTTGCCTTCGAAGTCGGAGATGACCATGTCCGGAGCCTTGGACTTCCAGTTGTCCCACTTGATATCCGGGTCAACCCAGTCGATGGTTTCGGTGAAGGTAATCTGGTCGACGAAGATGGTCACAGGAGCCGGCTTACCCGGTTCACCCTGGTTTTCGCCCTTACCAACAGAGAAGCGGATTTCCTGGATCTTGTTCCACTGGATATCCTTAGCAACTTCGGCCTGCTTGTTAGCGTCCCAAGCCTTACCCTTGTCGCCGAACTTCTTCAGAGGAATCTTGACCAGCTTCCAATCGGTACCAACCTTGGAGCCTTCGATCCAGTCGTTCAGGCTAATCTTGGTCTGGCTCTTGATATCGTTGCCCTGGTTGTCCAGGATACCAACGTATACCTTTTCGCCACCGAGCTTACCCTTGATCCAGAAGTAGAGACCACCCTTGTTACGGACCTTGGACAAGTCGATGTACTTGCCTTCGCCCAGAGAGTAGGTCACACCGGACCAGTCGTTGTTATCGATGTAGAGAGCGAGAACGTTCGGGTTACCAGCAGTCTTGGAGTCTGCTTCACGCTGAGCGGAGAGACCACCGTAGCTGTAGCTGAAGCCCTTGAGGCCGTTGGAGTAGAAGGTGCCGTTTGCAACGGGCTTAACCTTGCCGTCCAGCTTTTCGGGGTTCTTCGGGCCGTCGATAACGTCGTTGTTTTCGTCCCAGTAAACAATCTTAGCCTTGGGCTTGGCCTTTTTGTTGCCCTTGACAACTTCGATATTGTCAACCCAGACTTCGAAATCGCCTGCACCGCTCTTGTCGATGGAGAAGCGGATTTCAGCAATCTTGTCCCAGTCGATACGAGCCGGGAATTCAGACTTACGGGTGTTGTCCCAGTAGAGACCACGGTCCGGGAAGTCTACGAGAGGAATGGAAACCTTCTTCCAATCGGTAGTGACAGCGCCACCTTCGATGTACTTGTTCATGGGAAGAACGACCTGGGTCTTCTTGCCGTCAGAAACTTCTTCATCGAGGAGACCGATCTTTACCTGTTCGCCACCCTTCTTACCCTTGATCATGAATTCAATGCGGGAATCCAGCATGAACTTGTTCAGGTCGAAGGTTTCGTTGTACAAGCAAACAGAAGCACCAGAATATTCACTGGGGTCGAGCTTAATGTTCAGGGCAGCCTTGGACTTATAACCACCATCCTTAGTAATGGTGATACCCTTGCTCTTGCCACCGTATGCGTAGTCAAATCCTCCGGGACGATACTGTTCGTCGAAGAACTTGTAAGGAACTACGCGAGGTGCTTTCGGCTGAGCCATTGTAGCTGTCACACCAAAGCTGAGAGCAGCGATGGTTGCAGCAGTCAATGTACGCTTCATCATATGTCGCATCCTTTTGTTTATGTGTAGTTTAGTTTGAATTTATGTTTTTTTAAACGCAAAAAAGCATACACGACCCAAAGTCGTGTATACAGGCGAAACCAGATTACTTAGCTTCCTTCAGGAGCTTTTCAACCAATTCTTCGCTGAAACGATCCTGACGCTTGCCGTTGATGTAGAAGTTCGGGGTTCCCTGAACGCCGACCTTGGCACCCAGATCAAAGTCCTTCTGGATACGAGCGTTCATTTCGTCGGTCATTTCGCGGTCCTTGTTGAACTGTTCAATGTTCAAGCCGACCTGCTTAGCCACTTCGACGTAGATGGAGTCACCCAGTTCGCGGGAGTGCGGTGCCAGAGCATAGCGGTATTCCCAGAACTTGCCCTGCTTCTGTGCGGCAATGGCAGCTGCGGCAGCCGGACGGGCATTGGGGTGGAAGGACAGCGGGAAGTGCTTGTAGACGAACTTGATTTCGTTGGGGTACTTCTTGTTGAGTTCCTGCATGACCGGAGCTACACGAGAGCAGTACGGGCACTGGAATTCGGTAAATTCTACGATGGTGAGCTTGGGATTTTCGGCACCAAAGACCGGGCTGTCATCAACAGGAATGTCCCAAACCTTGTTTGCCTCTTCCATTTCCTTCTTGGCATCTTCGATAGACATGCCAGCACGCTTTTCGAGAATGTAGCCCACGGCTTCCAGGTTGGATTCCATTTCGGCGACCTTCTTTTCGAGGGCTTCGAGCTTAGCCTGCTGGTTCATAGAACCACCAGCGGAAGCCTGGTTGCAAGCAACAAGGCCGGCTACGCAAATGGACATGGCGAGAATAGAGAGACGTTTCATAGTATTCCTTTTAGATGTTAAAAGTCTGGCAGACGGGGTCCGTCCGCAATATATGACTGAAATATATATAATAGCGAAAAGATGAAAGGTTAAAGTATAAAGAAAAGACCTTTAAACTTTATCCTTTAAACTTTATGCTAAACACTACCCCTGGGAAGTTTCAGCGAAAGTGAGGCTTTCGTAGTTCTTCATGGCCAAATTCAGGCGATATTCGTTGGGGAACAGGCAAACCAGGTTACGTTCCTTGTCGAACATGCAGTCCATGGCATACTCTTCGGCAAACTTGGCCACATCCTTTTCGGGGCCATTGACCCAACGGATACCGTGGGCGGGCACGCGGTCAAGGGACACATCGGCGCCATATTCGCTCTGGAGGCGGAACTTCAGCACATCGAACTGCAGCTCACCCACCACACCGATCACAGGAATGGCGGACTTCATGGGTTCGTACAGCTGGGTAGCACCTTCTTCGGAAAGTTCAGCCAGGCCCTTGGCCATCTGCTTACTCTTCAACGGGTTCAGCAAGGTCACGCGGGCGAAGTGTTCCGGGGCAAAGTCGGGAATGCCGGTATAGTTCATCTTTTCGCCATCGGTAAGGGTATCGCCAATGCGGAACAGGCCCGGGTCGTTAATGCCCACGATGTCGCCAGCCCAGGCATGGTCGATGACTTCCTTATCCTTGGCGAGGAATGCGGTGGGCGCAGCCAGACGGATTTCACGGCCGGTACGCACGTGGAAAACCTTTTCGCCACGGGTAAAGCTTCCGGAGCAGATACGCAGGAACGCAGTACGGTCGCGGTGCTTGGGGTCCATGTTGGCCTGGATCTTGAAGACGAAAGCACTGAAAGGTTCTTCACCGGGGTCCACGGGACGCTTGTCGGTATCACGGACCAGCGGCGGCGGGGCCAAGCTGGCAAAGGCGTTAAGCAGCTGACGAACACCGAAGTTGTTCACGGCGGAGCCAAAGAACACGGGGCACATCTCCCCCTTCAGGAACTTTTCGTGATCGAAGGGATCCATGGCGCCAGTGACCATTTCGTATTCTTCCTTGAACTGTTCAACCCAGTTCTCACCACATATTTCCACCAGGCGGGGATCATCGGGGCCGGTCATCTGGATGAGTTGCTGCTCCCCTTCTTCCTTGTTGAAGGTGTGGAAGGTGTTGTCGGCGATGGAGTACACACCCTTGAAGAGCTTACCTACGCCAATGGGCAGAGTGAAAGGCGCCACCTTGATCTTCAGGATGTTCTCGATTTCATCCAGCAGGTCCAGCACATGGCGGCCGTCCAAGTCCATCTTGTTGATGAAGGTAATGATAGGAGTGTGGCGCATGCGGCAGACGTTCATAAGGCGGATGGTCTGCTTTTCCACACCGTTCACACTATCGATAAGCACGAGGGCTGCATCCACGGCAGTAAGGGCGCGGTAGGTGTCTTCACAGAAGTCCTGATGCCCCGGGGTATCCACCAGGTTGAACATGCAACCTTCGAAGGGGAAGTTCAGCACAGAGCTGGAAACGGAAATACCGCGCTGCTGTTCAATCTTCATCCAGTCGGAAACAGTGTAGCTGCGGTTGGACTTGGCGCGGACATGGCCCGCTTCGCGAATGACGTTACCGTACCACAGGAACTTTTCGGTGATAGTAGTCTTACCGGCGTCAGGATGGCTGACGATAGCGAATGTACGGCGTTTAGAAATTTCTTCGTTCATATAATTGCCTGGAGTTGCACCGTCAAGGCGGCACATCGGTTCAAACTTTCCTCGGCAAATTTAGAAAAAAAGAAAAAAGGTGTTTTCTGCTAAGAAGAAAACACCTTTTATATTACACGTCCATGTAGATTTGGTAGCTGTTTCTACCTGAATTCTTGACATCGTATAGAGCCTTGTCTGCACGATCAAACACAGTCTGGTAGCTCATGTCCAAATCGTTGATGAAGGCGGCACCCACGGATATGTTGATCGCGTTCAACTTTTCATCGTTGCAGAACGATTCGTCCACTTTCGAAATAAGTTGGCTAATATGCAGGGTCAAATCCGCTACCGTTTGAACAGAAGGCAAAAGCACTGCAAATTCATCACCACCAAAACGACAAATCGTAGCCGACTCGCATTTTGCAAAAACTTTTCGCATAGTATCGGCAAGAATTTTAAGGGCACGGTCCCCTTCAAGATGACCGTAGGAATCATTGACAAACTTCATATGGTCCATATCCACAACAAGAAGCGCGCCAACATTATGCTGAACAACCACGTACTTGTCAAATGCCAGGTCAATATAGCGACGGTTCCAAAGACCGGTCAGCTGATCCGTATAGGCTTCACGCTCGGTCTTTGAAAGGCTGACCTCATTGAAGTACATGGTACGTAGATACTTGTTCATGACTCCGTTAATAACCCAGCCTCCAGCAAACATTACCAGGAACTCGATGGTTTCTCCACCCACGCGGCCAATGAACCAGGGAACAGCATCAATATCAACGCGCAGGTTTGCAGAATACTCCGCGATTTGCCAGTTACTCAGCAGAAGCATTATGTAGGTAAGGATACTTATGGAAACAAAGGTCTTGCGACTACAATAAAGCAAGCTTACCAGGGGAACAAAGAAGTAGGTAAGATAGACGCCAATATTCTCTACACACATGGTGTAGATCGTTACAAGAGTTCCTATCAAGCCGATATACTTGATAACAGGGCTTTCTGGCTTGAACTTAAAAAGAATCGTATGACCAACGGCGAAGGCGAGTGTTACCAGCAATGTTTGCAAGCATGCGCCAAAGGTCACTTCAGGGAAGGCACCCAATAAAACACCAATGGCAATGGCCGGACCAACCAAACAGCAAAGCCAAAGAATGCGGCAGAAAAGAGCGTTTTTCTCTCGTTCATTTTGAGCAAGAAAATATTCGTAATGATTTTCAAAAATTTCGTTACCCATACACAGGAATATAAATGAAAAAAAAGCGATTGAATCGTTTTTTCTAAAAAAAAATTTATGTAAGGAAGACCACCAACAAAGCGAGAGCTTGCGCCTACAAGAGGTTATTGAATGATTCTAGCGCTAGCGGTGATGATAAGGGTGGTTTTGCATCACCATCTGCACCCGATACAGCTGTTCCGCCGTAATGATGCGGGCATGATCGTGGGTAAAAGTCAATGGAGATAGACTGAGAAGCATGTCGGCAGACTTCTTCAAGTTCTCGTCAATGCCATAGGCAGATCCTATCAAGAACACCACGTTCCCAGGGAAACGGTCCCGCAAGGTATCGGAAAGCTTTACCGTATCCATCAGCTTGCCCTCTTCAGACAGAATCACACGCTTGAACTCGCCCTTAGGGAACTTCTTCTCGAAAAGGGCTGCCTCCTGGGCCAGAGACTGCACGCGGTCATCCAGCTTGGATTCCTTAAGTTCCACCACCTCCAGAGGGATGGCTCCCCCACGGAGACGCTTGACGTACTTATCCACCTCGTCGGCGATGTAGGCAGAACCAGCCTTACCAAAAACAGCTAAAACCCACTTCATGATCTTCGATAACTATGATTTATGAATTACGAATTACAAGATAAAGCAAGGCGGCAAAGCCGCGATTATAATCTCATAATTCATATTTCGTACTTTGTAATTGGTCGCGCTAGCGGCCGACGGCGAGGCGTTCAATAAGGAAGTCCGGCATGCCGGCCTTACGCATGCGTTCCTGTGTTTCAAAGACGTCGTAGTCAACACGAATCAGGCGGACGCACTTGGTCTCGGTATCCAGCAGGCACCAGCAAGAACGAGGATCTCGGTCGCGAGGCTGACCAACGCTACCGACATTCACCAAGAGACGTTCCGTATCCTCGATGGTGTACTCGTACTCATCCAGAATCTTTGGAATGGCCATGGGACGGCTCGCTACAATCACAGGGCTATGCGTGTGACCAACAAAGCAGTAGCGTCCGGTGAAATGGTCAAAGGCATCAAGGGCATCTTCCAGTTCAGTCACATAGACCCAGTCCGCCGGGCTCAAGGGAGAGGCATGGACAAAGCAGATGTCATTTTCTTCAAAAATGTACGGAAGGCTGCGCAGATATTCAACAGATTCCTTGGAAAGATGCTGTTGGGTCCACATGATGGCCTGTTTTGCATAGGGATTGAACCCCTCGCAGGACTCATGCTTGATAGCAACGCTATCATGGTTTCCAATGATACAAGCGTCCATATTCTCGCGGGCCAAGCGGACACATTCATCGGGATCAACACCATAGCCAACCAGGTCACCAAGACAAATCTTTCTTTCTACGCCATTGTCTTTCATAGACTGCAAAACAGCCTCGAAAGCCACCGCGTTGGAATGAATATCAGAGCAAATTCCGTAAAGCATGGGCCTAATTTATATAATTATGAGATATGAGTTACAAATTATTAGAGTTTGTTTAGTGTTTTATTTGTTTTTTTACTCTAATTTGACCGACAATTAAACTTTTCAACCCCAAAAACAGGGCTAAAAATCTATCTTTGTTCCGTATGGAAACAATTCAAGACAAGCTGAAGGTCAGCATTGCCTATACACTTATGGAAAAGGACGGCAGAATCCTCGAAGAGGTGCCTCCTACCCACCCCTTTGTGTACATCCACGGGTATAGCAACATTATTCCCGGTCTTGAAGATGCCTTGAACGGCAGGCACCTGGATGAAAAATTCTCTGTAGACATTCCAACGATCCTAGGTTACGGACCTTACCGAGAGGACCTGGTGCTGGAAGTTCCCAAGGAGGAGCTGAAGGACATCGGCGAAATCTGGCTGGGAATGGAACTGGAAATGTGCATGGACGAGGATGTCCGCGAGTTCCAGATGCCCGAAACCCCGGACGAATTCATCGACGGACTGAACCTGGACGATGACGACGAGTCCGATGGAATCTACACAATCAAGGAAATCAAAAAGGATACAGTCATCGTTGATGGAAACCACCCCTTCGCCGGCAAGGACTTGACCTTCGACGTGCAGGTGGTAGGCATAGACGCCCCCAGCTTTACGGAACTGGAATCCGGTTTCCCAGACAAGAACGAAGAAGATTTTGACGATTTTGAAGACGGCGAGAATTTCGACGACTTCGGACACAATCCCGACAACCACAGGAGATGGCGCTAATGGCAAACATGGACGAACTGAAGAAGGCAGCTGGCGTTAAGGCAGCAGACATGATCAAGGACGGCATGACCGTTGGTCTCGGTACAGGCAGTACCGCAGCCCACATGGTGAATCGTCTTGCCGAACGCATCAAGACCGAAGGCATCAAGGTCGTTGGCGTCTCTACCAGCTGGAGCACCACCTTGCAGTGCCGCGCCCTGGGCATTCCCCTGAAGGAAATGGGCGAAGTCTCCCACCTGGACATGGTCATCGATGGCGCCGACGAAATCGACGACAACCGCAACCTGATCAAGGGCCGCGGAGCCGCTCACCTGCTGGAAAAGATCGTCGCCTCCATGACCGACAACTACGTGATTATCGCAGACTCCGGCAAAAAGGTTGACGTTCTCGGCACCAAGTTCGCCGTTCCCCTGGAAATCATCCCGGGCGCCATCGCCGTTGTTACCGAGAAGGTAAAGCAGCTGGGCGGTGAACTGAAGGTCCGCATGGGCGCTCCCGGCAAGGACGGTCCGGTGATTAGCGATTCCGGCAACCTCATCGCCGATGCCAAGTTCGCCC
This sequence comes from Fibrobacter sp., assembly GCA_024398965.1. Taxonomy (NCBI): domain Bacteria; kingdom Pseudomonadati; phylum Fibrobacterota; class Fibrobacteria; order Fibrobacterales; family Fibrobacteraceae; genus Fibrobacter; species Fibrobacter sp. Next base: position 44,897 of record JAKSIF010000015.1, read on the forward strand.
CCATCGCCAATGCAGACAAGCTGGCTCGCGACCTGGAACACATCGTGGGTATCGTTGGCCACGGCCTGTTCATCGGCATGGCCACCAAGGTGATTCTCGCCGACGCTGAAAAGGGCCTGATTGAATTCTAGTAGAAAGTCTAAAGGTTAAAGTATAAAGATAGTCGCGGGTAAATTCCGCGACTTTTTTTACAGCGACTTTTCTTCAACGTCTAGATAAAAAAGAAGCCCCGATCCTTTCGGATCGGGGTTTCTTTAAGCTTTAAGCTCTAAACTTTAAGCTAATTATGCTTCTTCGTCGGAAAGTTCCGGAGCCTTCTTGATCACATTACGGCGGCCGTAGCGAACCTTGGACGGATCAAAAGTGGTTTCTACCGGAGCGATATCATCGTCAGAAACAGCGGGAACTGCAGGTGCTGCGGGAGCTGCAACAGGGGCAGCGGCAGGAGCAGCCGGGGTTTCAACGGGGATACGGGGAGCCAGAGGACGGCGTTCTGCGGCAGGAGCTTCGGCAGCTGCAGGAGCTGCTTCTACTGCGGGTGCGGCAACGGGAGCCTGGGCTTCGTTATTGTTTTCACGACGAGCGCGTTCGGGACGACCTTCGCGACGGTCACGGCGGTTGCCGCGGCCTTCACGCTGTTCGTTATTGCGTTCGCGGTTGGCAGCAGGCTGCTGAGCAGCAGAAGCGGCCTTTTCGCGATTATTTTCGCGGTTTTCCTTTGCAGGACGGTCCTTACCGTTATTGTTCTGGCGATTTTCCTTGTTAGACTTTTCACCGCGCTGAGCCATTTCCTGAGCGCTAACGGGGCGGCGGGAATTGGGCTTCAAGTTCATGTCCGGTGTGAGCTTCTTGAAAATCGGGGTACGAAGCATAGTAAGGAGCTTGTTAACCTTAGTCAGGATAACAATGCACAGAATCACTGCTACAAGAGACAGTGCGATTGCGATGTATTCCATTCGGGGCACCTCATAAGTAAGGGTTGACCGAGCGTACAGGCTGGAAATAAACCCATAGGCCGGGTGACTGACTGTGTTTAGTTAAAGGGACCATCTTACTTGCCTAAAAAAGGCTGCGCCTCCTTGGAGGCTTGACGGCAAAGGGCTTCGGGCAATAATTGGGCCAGCGAAGCGGGTTTAGGGTCCCCGCCTTGGCGGTGGACCTAGCAGTCACGGGCCCAAATATAGATAATTTTTTGTTTTTATCCCAAAATTATCCACAAAAAATCCCCCAAATCGGTTCGACTGGGGGTGGCAGTTTGATTTCTACAAGTAATTTTTAGGAATAAAGCTTACGGCAGATCCGTATATATGGACTAAATTCCCATATCCAGCTTATCTAGTGACTTCTTAACAGAATCGGCATACCTGTTCAGGGAATCCAGATTTGTCTGCAGAGAATCAGCCGTTTTCTGAAGAGAGGCATTTTCCTGGGTCAGGCGGGCGATTTCAGCCTCGGCTTCCTTGTCAGAGCAACCCATGGCGGTTAAAGCGAAAAGAATAAAGGTCAAAGTCGAAAGAGGTGCGCAAATTTTCTTCAGCATTTTCATAACCGCTAAATTAGAATATTCCCACAAGACAGGGGAAAAAAATGGCAAAATTAGGACTAACATTTAAAATAAATAGTTTCAGTTCTATCAAAAATCCGTAAAACGTATGGCTCAATAGGACTAAAACACGCGCTTGTACATTTTAATCCTATGAAAATCGTTGAAAAATTTTCTCACTAGGATTACGATGCTTGATTTGGAATTTTAGTCCTAGCAAAGAGCAAATAGTCAAAGAGAATGTTAGGACTAATACGAAATAAAGCGATTTTGGTTCTATGAGCCTATGGGATGCAAGTAAAAAAATAAGGCTAGTCTAAGAGTTTTAAGGGATTAGTCCTAACCAATTCTCCCAACACATTGATTGCCTAGGACTAAAGTCACAACAGATAACAGTTAGTCTTAACAATCTTCTACGAACAATCATCTGCGAAATACCAAAATTTCTATGTTTGATGAAGAACATAAGCAACGGTACAGTCACGATGAAAGAACAAGAACTTTTGATGCCTGTGGGAACCTGGGACATGCTGGAAGCCGCCGTGAAGAACGGGGCCAACGCCGTTTATTTTGGAGTCCCTCACTGGAATGCCCGCGGCCGCACCGAGGATTTTTCTTTCGAAGACGTTGGAGCAATGATCCGCTATGCCCGCGCCCACGGAGTCCGCAGTTTTTTGGCGATGAACGTTCTTGTGTTCGAGCGCGAACTGCAGGGCCTGCCGGAATTCTTGGCGAAGATTATTGAACTGAAGCCCGACGCATTTATTATCCAGGACATTGGCCTTGCTCGCCTGATTCGCGCCATCTGCCCCGAGCAGGAAATACACGCCAGCACCCAGATGACCTTGGCCAGCGCCGAGGGCGTAAACCTGGTGAAGCCCATCGGATTCAACCGCGCAGTTCTAAGCCGCGAACTTTCTGCCAAGCAGATTGCCGCAGTAAAGGCAGGCACCGACCTTGAAATAGAAGTTTTTGTTCATGGTGCCCTTTGCGTTTCTTATTCCGGACAGTGCCTCACCAGCGAAAACTTCGGCGGACGTTCCGCAAACCGCGGGCAGTGCGCCCAGAGTTGCCGCCTTCCCTACCGCATTTTCGTAGACGGCAAGGAATATACTGAAACCAACGCGCAATACTTGTTCAGTACTAGGGATTTGTGCGCCCTGCCCAAGCTGAAGGAACTGGCTGAAATCGGCGTGGAATCCCTGAAGGTGGAAGGCCGCCTGAAGAGCCCCGAATATGTAGCAGCGGTGACAAGAGCCTATAGGAAGGCTTTGAATAATTTAGGTGAAAGCGGGAAGAACCGCGCTTTAGGTGAAAGCGAAAAGAACCGCGCGGACTTGGGATTGGAAAGCGCCGACCTGGAGCCGCTGGAAGTTCTGTTCTCCCGCGGTTTAACCACCGGCTGGCTAGATGGCGATAACCATCAGGAACTGGTGAACGGAACCTTCAGCAACCACCATGGGATGTATTTAGGCAAGGTGGTGAAAGTGGACCGCGGAGCAGTTTATGTGGAACTGAATATGCCTGCCTCCATGGTTAGCAGGGATGGCGCAGACAGAAACACCGCACTCCCCCGCCCCGGCGACGGCATCTTGTTTGAAGATGCGACCTTCGGAATAAGTACTGGCAGCCGTTTGTACGGTGCAGAGATGGTGAAGAACGCCCACAACAGGCGCGGTGATGGCATGCGTGGCATTGGCCCCGTGCTACGACTGGATTTCAGCCGTGATTTTGACATGCGCCAGATTGGGCGGAACATGGACGTTTTCCGCAACGACTCCCCCGCTCTTGAAAAAGAACTGCGCAAGACATTTACCGACCGCAACCAAGAAACGAAGCGTCCCGTGAACATGGAATTGACGGGCGCAGTAGGCGAAAAACTGACCTTGAAGGTTTGGCTTGCTGGCACAACCCTGATGCAGGGAGTAGACAAGGCGGCTGTCGTTGAAAGCGAAAGCCCGCTGGAAGCCGCGAAGAACGCCGTGGATCCTACGGCCATTGAGGCTCTAGCCCGCAAGGAGCTGGGCGGATTGTCGTCCACGCCTTACGAACTTGGAACGCTGATGGTTCGCGTGGACGGCACACCTTTCGTTCCCGGAAAGGTGCTGCGCAACCTGCGCCAATCCGCCGTGCAGCAGCTTGAAGATGTTCAGCTCCAGTGGAAGGAAATGCACGTGAGCGCCGCCGAAGGACGCAAGTTCCTGGAAGATGTTATAAAAAAACAGCTAGATCCTTCGACTTCGCTACGCTACGCTCAGGATGACAAGCAGGGTTCACAACGCAAAGTTCAGGATGACAAGCAGGGTTCACAACGCAAAGTTCAGGATGACAAGCAGGGTTCGCAGCGCAAAGCTCAGGATGACTCTAGGGAATCTTTCGGTATCATTTCCAAAGTAACAAAGCCCGTAATTTCTGTCCTGGTCCGTAACCCGGACCAGATTGCTGCCCTGAAGGGCCTTGCCATCGACAACGTCATCATGGACTTTGACTGGGGCGTCAAATACGACGAACCCCTCCAGCAGATTCGCGACCTTGGTTTCAAGGCAGGCATGGCCACCCTTCGCATCCATAAGCCTGGCGAAAACCATTACCTGAGAAAGATTCTGGAGCTCTGCCCCGACTTCGCCCTGGTACGTAACCTAGGTTCCCTTTCCATTCTCAAGGACAGCGGCATCCCTCTGGTTGGCGACTACAGCCTGAACGCAGCCAACAGCGCCAGCTACCAGTGGCTTTTGGACCAGGGCCTCACCGCCCTGCATCCCTCTTGGGACTTAAACAGCACCCAGCTTTTCGACCTGCTGGACAACATCGACGGAAGCCGTCTGGAACTGACACTTCACCAGTACATGCCCGCCTTCCATTCCGAATACTGCGCCTTTGCAAGGAGCCTTACCACAGGCCGACGCTTCCCGGAATGCGGCAAGATCTGCACCCAGCACAAGGTTGAAATCGAGGACCATAAGGGCGAACGCCACTTCCTGCAATCCGATGCGGAATGCCGCAACACTTTGTTCGTAGGCCACCCGCAATCCGCATTAAAGTTGTTGCCGCAGCTCCGCACCGCAGGCGTAAACCGTTTCCGCCTTGAAATGCTGAACGAAGACGCCGAAACCGTCCGCCGCAAGGTGCTGATCTACACCCAGGCAATCCTCGGGAAGATTTCCATCGAAGACGCCATCAAGCAGGCAGGTATTCAGGAAAAGTACGGTTTAAGCGAGGGCCAGCTGTTTAACGACAGCACCTGGCAAAACCGCAAGAAATGCGACTAACATAGCGTTCTATTTTCGGATGGAACGGTGGCCACTGCCCGTGGGATCCGTATTCATTTTAGATAAAGGTATACGTCCTTCGTATACAAAGCCCAAGAAGAAATGATGGAGCAGCCCCCAGCGGTTACGCCCCGTAACGGGATTTTCGTAATCCACCATCTTGGCAAGCCACTGGAGCTTCGGGGATATGTAAAGAACATCACCCACAGGAAGGCGTTTCATCACCTGGATTCCTCCAATGTAGGCCATATTCATAGACGAATCCTTGTCAACCACAAATTCCACAAATCCAATGCCAGCCAAGGCATCAACGACAAAGGAACCTATTTCAAAACTGTAGCCAAAAATTCCATCCAACCCCGTTGCAGATGAGTTGTGTCCCAAAATACCGTCCATCTGGAGTTGGAACAGAAGATGATGGTACTGGAACCGCCCAGCAAATCCCAGAGCCACAGTTTCGTCAACATCTTCAAAGGGCGAACCCAGCAATGTCTTTCCAAAATTTAGTCCAATACCCATACTGAACTTATCATCTTCGCGATCATAATTTTCAAGCAGGCTTACAGTTTCCTCGTCCATGAGATTTTGGATGGCAGCTTTATAGCGGCTTTCCGGATATTTTTCCAAAAAGTTATCGCGGACTTTCATAATCCAGGAATAATCAACATCAAACTTTTCATTCCGGCCAAGGGGACTTTCGTTATCAAACCATAGCCCCGCCCAGGATTCCGTAATATCATACACCACACCAGTGGTCGTCTTCCCCACGCTTTTTGCAATTGTAGCAAGCCTACTTTCGTTAAATAATTTATCCGAAACAAGTTTCACCAAAACCCAGGAGCTATGGGGAATATCCATCAACATTTCCCGCTTGGAACTTGCAAATAAAAAATTGTACTTGGCTATGGTAAAATCCAGCAGTAGGTTGTACGCCGCATTATCCTCGTCGGTAGCGATTCGCCCCTTTTCTTCGCGGCCCCTAAAATAGGCATACTTCGTGTATACATCAAGCATTTCATGAGCGCCCCTTTGTTCCTGGTAAAGTGTGTAGGTAACTTCCACCAACTTGTCTAGGCGATTCTTATCAGCACAGATTTTTGTTTCTACCTGGGGCCCATATTCAACAACAAAGTCCAAAAGTTCCAAATGCCTTCGGGCAGAATCAGCAACTTCATTCTCGTTAAACAAACCAAGCAAATACCGGTCAAAGGTGCAGGCATCCATTTGCCCTGCCGCAGAAAACGAACAAAGCATCAACAGCACAATAAGAATGTTTTTCAGAGAGCGCATTATAGGCCCGCTTCTACATCATGGTCCCAGATCATAAATTCAAGGGAAATCCCTGCATAGAACTGGTTAACAACACCCCAACGCCTACGGCTACTTAAGGGCGAGTCAAATTTCATCGCCTTTACGGACCACTGAACCTTGGGCACCAGGGCCGCATTGGTGTGCAGATGAATCCGCTTTAGAGCCTGCACACCCAAGAGTCCAATCTTTGAAGACGTAGTATCCGCCCCCATAAAGAACTGGTCAAAGCCAAATCCCGCAAGAGGATCCACTTCAAAAGTTCCAAAGTCAAAGGCGTAACCCAGAATTCCTTCCAAGCCCATGGCAGAAAGGCTATGGTCAATGTACATGTCGCCCTGCAACTGCAACACAGCGCGACCAAAACGGAAACGGGCATGGGGAACAGAAACAGAAACTTTTTCCCCTACAGGATCAAAGGCGGACGACAACAGGGATTTGCCGACCATGGCACCCACGCTAAAGACAAAGACAATTTCGTCATCCCTACGACTTTCTATTTCATGCTCTTCCTGATTTTCTGCAAGGGCAGCCATTAAACTGTCATCAATCATCAAATCAAGAATAGGCGCATAAGTGCTGTATTCGCTTCGATAATAGACTGTTTCATAACCCCGTAAAAAATTTTGCAGCCATTGGTATTGACTGGAACTGTACTTAGGATGAACATTCCAATAAAACGGAACAACTTTCTCCAATTCAGACCGCATAATCTCAAGGGAAACTCCATTTTCAGCAGCCAACCTGGTAACGAGAAATTCATCCAGAACAGCATCCCACTTTGATTCAAATCCATACCGTTTATAGTTTCTCTTAACTCCTGCCAGGAACATGGTATTTTTCACATGGGCAAAGTGACGGTCATACTTTGCAATCATAAGGTCCAATGCAAAATTGTAGAAGGCATTGTCCTCGTACGTGTAACCGCTCTCCTCGCCACCCGCAAAATAGACATACTTCGTATAGGCCACGTCGTATTCCGGCAAATCCTTGTCGGTCTTGCTTCTATTAAAAAGTTTGGAAACCTTTTGGGACAAAAATTCATACCGGACACTGTCTGCACAAACAGAATGTCTTACCAAAGAGCCTTCCTTCAAGAATAAATCCAGAACCGTCCTGTAATTGGATGGGGCATTTTCATTGGCAATAAAGGCGTCGATGACCTTGTCATCAAAATCGCAGGCATCATATTCCCCGGTCTGGGAATAGCACAAGCTTACCGCACAAAGCAAAAGCGCGATAAATCCATGAATCCAACCTAGCCCTAATTTCAACAAAATCCCTTCCCCAAAAGCGAACTATACAGGTCTCGATGACAAGAGAGCCGCTACCCCTCTTTTTTCTCAGCCTTGCGTCCCTTCGCAATGGCTTCTTTTGCCAGCTGGTCCACCAGTTCGTTCCACTTGACGCCGGTGTGGGCGGCAACCTTTTCGAACTGGACGCGGTGCAGGTAAGGTTGGGCGGCGGTTACATAACGCTTGGCAATGTTGCTCTTTGCAGCCCATTCGCCTTTGGCCCAACGGGCGATTCCTTCGTAGTCGTGGCAAATAACACCATTTTTGTCGTGGGCGTCCAGCCAGCGCATGGCCTGGTAGCTAGCCATCACTTCGCCGTCGATGTTGCGGCTCTCGGCCTCAAAGGCGGTAAGGCCGTTTCCGCGGGCAAGTTCCTTGTCATCTTCTGTCACAACAAAAGCCCAACCGGAATAGGGATAGCCAGGCGAAAAAGAACCGTCCACAAACACGCGGATTCCACCGGGCGTTGGAGCGGCCATCCCAGAGATCCAAGCCTCCGCATCAGCCTTAGTTCCGAAGGATTTGAACAGCACTCCCTTTACCCCATGGGTCAGTTTTTCACATTCATCCCAAGTGGTTACGATTTTGCTTTCTGTAGGGGTCTTAATTGCATAGAACTTCGGTTTAGCCATACCTCTAATTTAGTATATTTTGAACCGTATTTGCTCATGGAGTCACAGTGAAACCCTCACCGTATTTTGCAGACCGTTTCCGCTACTTTTTTAAGAGATTCAGCAGTCAGGAATCCCTGTTCCGCTGGTTTTTGAAACAGGCTGGCGAAGACTCCGGAGCTTTCAATTTTCCAGAAGCCCTGAGGGGATCCCCCAAGACATTGCTGATCCTCCCCCGAGACATGGAACATGCCTCCAATTTTATGCATGCCATGCCCCAGTCATTCTTCCAGAACGCCCTGCTCTGCGCCCACGAATCCCTACATGCCGTTATCTCGGCTAAGCGAGCCCAGGCAATCTACTTTAGCGATTTGGAATGCCGTTTTGGCGAAATCGCCTTTGCGACTCTGGAAGAAAAAATCAAGGCCTTTGCACCCCAGGTGGTTATTTACGTAGGCGAAGTATTTCTCCCCCGTCTATACCTGGCCAAGGTCAGCGGAGCATCCTGCCGAATCGGTTTCTGTTCCGAAAAATGCTATCCCTTCTTGAACTTGAGCCTGCAACCGGACAAGTCCTCTGAAGCATCCCTTATCGCCCAGTACTACGGAATCAAGTAATGCAGAAAGGCTTTTCCACCATCATTACCGAAAACGGCGGCTATGCAGACCTCCATCTGCATACCAAGCTCTCCGACGGTACCCTGGAAGTGGAAGAACTTCTGACCTTGTGCAAGCGCAAGGGTTTACGTTGCATTTCCATTACCGATCACGACAACCTGGACAGCTATAATCTGGCTGCGGAACCGGCCAAGAATATCGGCCTGGAGATTATTCCTGGCATCGAGATTTCCGCCGTATGGCAGGGCAAGGACATCCATATCCTTGGATACTACTGCGACCCTACCAACCTGGCCCTGAACATGGAGCTCCAGGATTTCGCCAAGCAGCGAGTAACCCGCGTAAAGGCAATCATCAAGAAATTGAACGCCCTGGGTATCGACATCACTTTCGAAAAGGTCTTGAGCTACTGCAAGGGCAAGGTCATCGGCCGCCCCCACATTGCCATGTCCATGGTGGATGAAGAATACATCGGTAGCTTCTCCGAAGCCTTTACCAAGTACCTGGGCGACGGTTGCATCGCATTCGTTGAAAAGAAAGGCCTCAATCCTCAGCAGACCATCCGCCTTATCGAAAACGCAGGCGGCATCGCAGTGCTTGCCCACCCCTACAAATCCGGTGTCAGCGACGAGTTCATCGAGGACATGGTGGAATGGGGCATCCAGGGTATCGAAGTCTACAGCCCGGCCCAGAAGGGTGCCGTTGGCAGAAAGTACAAGGAAATGGCCGCCCACTACGGTCTGGTTGGTACAGGCGGATCCGATTTCCACACCGAAAGCGGAACCTACCCGCCTAACTGCATGAAGATGCCTTACACCGTGGTACAGGCACTTCGTGAACGCCGTGAAAAGTCCCGTGCCGAATGGTACTAGTCGTATCCAAGATGCTTCGCCTACTGCTGTTCGCCGTTTTAGCCTTTATAGCCTTTGCAAACGCCGAGGTTATCCACCCCACCAAGTATAGGCAACCCGCCCCCAGTGACAGTCTGTTCCAGACGCCCTGGGGCCCGGATCCCGCACCTCGAGAAACCGACGCCGGCCGTTGGGTTCTCCCACTTCGTGAAGTCATGCAGAGAACCTACGACCTGTCCGGACAAAAATCCGAATGGGTCCTGGGCACATCCATCTTGGGAAGCCCGGAACCGGATGCAGACATCTTGGGCATAGGCTCCCTCAGCCGCAGGTACCCAAGCAAGCTGGCCGGTCTGTATACCACCCGTCTTGGTTACGACGGGAGCGCCCTGGGGCTGAACGGCGAAAACGGAATCCTGTTTGAACAGCGAAAGGGCATTCCCGTAGACACCCCCATTACCGACCTTAACTGGGAGCGCCCCGCCTTTAGCGGAAATGCCCTGCGCCTGGAATTTCGTCGACTGGTGACCGACTCTGTCACCCTGGACCTGGGCTTGACGAGCCATTCCGATGTGGACTCCAAGGAGTACAGCTACACCAACGTAACCCACTCCCCCTATTTCTCCCTCGGTCGCGACTCCACCCAGATTCCTTTTGGCGGCAGAAACATTGCCATGAACAGCATGCATATCCAGCCTATGCTGACCTGGCGTTTCGGCCTTGGCAAGGCCTACGTCAAGATGAACTATTTTGACCTTCATAACGCAGACAACCCGAACCACAAAGTTCTGCTGGATACTCTGGACTGGTCCATCCGCAACTTCCAGGCAGACCCCTACACCATTGACATTTCTACGGTTACCTACGGTGCAGGCCTTGAACTTTACCTCACCCGCAAGTTGACATTCAGCACAGACTTCACTTACGGCAATCACGAAATCGAAGAGGATTCCCTGCCCCACTTTGTAAGCGGCGTCAAGGAATACCAGGATACCCTAGGCAGAACCCTACAGGATACACTCTACTACGATACGACCAAGCTCGTCAATTACGAGACCATGCTTGGAAGTTTCGGCATTGCCTATCACACGCTGTTGAATCCGGCAATCCGCCTGAAGTACGAATTCATTAACGCCGATCACACCAGCAGCGACGACATTAAGCGAGATCACCAGCAGGACCGCGAAGTGGGCTACATAGAGATGTCTGACACACTGTGGCGCCGTCTTATGTTCCGCACCCAATCGGGCATGCAGCGCAACAGTTCCGTGCGCGACAGCGTCGACTACGCCCAGGCCTATTCCATTGACGCCACAGCCCTTTTGCCCTTCCACCTGCGTCTGAGCGGAAGCATCCGCCATGACAACAAGTTCCCCGACGTGGACCAAATCCGCTTTGACGAAACGGGACGATTGGCCTTCCACCGTAAGGACCTGAAGTACGAAGAAAGAACACGCATGGCCACAAACATCGGATGGCAGATGCGCAACGTTTTCTACGGGATTGGACTACGCAAGGAACACGTGGACAACCTGATCAAGCCTCGCTGGGTCAAGTGGGGCTACGTAGATTCTACCAACACCCTGGATGAGGTCTACACCTGGACAAACATCGACCATGTGGAAACCTTCGACTGGATGTTCCAGGTGGGATTTGGACTTGGCAACTGGAGATTCTATCTGGAACGCGGTCAAGTTCTTGACCGAAGCCGCAGACTGCTGGACACTCCGGAACTTTACTACAAGGGAAGCATTCACTGGCAGAATCGCTTTGTATTTGACCGCCTCGGTGTCAGCATCCGTGTGGATTGGCAGTGGTTTAACGACCGTTACGACTGCACCATCGGCGAACACGGCGGACCGGAACTTGAACACCTGAAAAAGTACCTGGCCTTGGATTTCGAAGCCCGTATGCAGATTCTGCAATTCGAGCTTTACTCCAGAATTGAAAATTTCAACCACAGCATCTATATGCCGGAATCGGGTTACACTCCCGAAGGGCTTAGATTTGCTTACGGTATCGTATGGACCTTCGGAAACTAGCACAACTTATTCGCACAACCGTCATAGCCATGACCGTGCTTTCGGCAGTTGCTACGGCCGAAGCCCCGAGGATAACACCGACCATCGTGGACTCCATTCCCCACGAACAGAACCACTTTACCCAAGGACTGTTCTTTGATGGACTTGACCTGATCGAGACTACCGGACAGTACGGAGAATCTGGACTTTACCGTCGAACCTTGAACGGCAAGATCCTGGATTCCGCAAGACTTGGCAAGCAGTACTTTGGCGAAGGATCCATTGCCGTCGGTGATGACATTTTCTACCTGACTTGGAAATCACGAAAGGCGTTTATTTACAATCGAAAGCCCTTCCAGAAAAAAGGAGAATTCCGTATTCCTACAGAGGGATGGGGACTGACCTACTGGAAAAGCGCACTCCTGATGAGTAACGGGTCCAATGAACTTCTACAGATTGCCCTAGGTGGATTCTACGTGGCAGGAGTCATCTCCGTAACCGACGACGGTCGCCCGGTAAAGATGCTAAACGAACTTGAAGTCATCGGCGACATCCTCTACGCCAATATCTGGCAGACCGACGACATTGCCGTCATTGAACTGCCCAGCGGAAAAGTCCTGAAGTACCTGAACTTTTCCAAGAAAGCCGCCGAACTGCGACGCAAGTATCCAAATATGGATGTGCTGAACGGAATCGCCTTCGATGGCAGGAACCTTTGGGTTACCGGTAAGGACTGGCCCTACATCTACAAGCTTTCAAGCGAGGGTCTATAATGGGCGCCATCAGGGAACCAGCCAAGGTTAAAATCATTGTCGGAATCCTGGCCAAGGACACCCAGGCTGTAGAAGCCGTACGAGAAACCCTTCGCCAAAAGTTCGGAGAAGAGGATCTAAACCTATCCCCCTTCCCCTTCACATTCACCAACTACTATATCGACGAAATCGGAGCAGCCCCTGTGCGAGCTTTTTTCAGTTACGAACAGCTGGTGGACCGTACTGACATTGTAGATATCAAGCTCTGGACCAACGACGTAGAACTCGCCATCGCCGAAGCAACAGGAACACCAGGACTTCGCCCAGTCAACCTGGACCCGGGTTACATGACCCTGGGGCAGTTCTTCCTAGCAACAACCAAGGACCAGCGCCAACGCGTGTACATGCAGCGGGGCATTTTTGTGGAGCCCACCCTGTACTTCCAGGACGGGCATTTCCATGCCTTCGACTGGACTTATCGCGATTACCAGAGCGAGACTTACATCAAGTATCTTGAACAGGTCCGAGCAAGACTTGCTTATCAGCATTCCACGGGCCGCCCCTACGGGAAAAGGTGCGAGGTTCGAGGCTCCAAGCGCGAGATTTAAGGCGCGAGGATAGAGTTATGAGTTACAAATTACGAATTACGAGATAAACATTTTTCACCTTTCATCTTTCATTTTTCACTATTCACTGTTAATTGTTAATTACTATGCGCGCCGGAATTTTTACTGTTTTACTTCTCTGCTGTTCCAATGTCTTTATGACCTTCGCCTGGTACGGCAACCTTAAGCTCAAGGAAATGCACATCAGCACCGACTGGCCCTTGATTCTTGTCATCCTCGCCTCCTGGGGGCTGGCTCTTTTGGAATACTGCTTCATGATTCCCGCCAACTCCATCGGCAGCAAAATCAACGGCGGCCCCTTTAGCCTGATGCAGCTGAAAATCATCCAGGAAGCCATTTCCCTGACCGTTTTCACCACCATTGCCGTAACGGTTTTTCATACCGAGACTTTGCAATGGAACCACATCGTGGCATTCCTGCTGATTATCGCAGCCGTCTTTTTTGCATTTCTCAAATAGAGTAAAGGATTTTCTGTGGCTTATACCGGGTTAAAAAAGTGGAGATTCATTCTCATCGCTTTGGCAGTGGCGCTGACGTGCCTCGCCTCCCCGGCTATTGCTGCAAGTAATACCAGCAAATCCAAACAGGAATCATCTAAACAAACCAAGGCCAAGGACGCCAAGAAAAAGAAGGATTCCAAGAAGGCAAAAAAATCTAGGCCTACCAAGAACGCGCCGCAAAAAGCCCAATTGGTTTCACAGGACGATATTTTTGAAAATGCAGAACCCGTAACAGACGAATTCGAGAATTCTCCCGAGGGTAAGAAAGTTACCATCAAGTCCAACGATCCCAAGGGATTCACCAAAGCCCTTCTTTACGAAAAAGAGGGCGTAGAAGTAGAGGTTGAATTCGTAGATCTGAACCAGATGTCCTCCTCCAAGAAAAAGAAGAAGACCCAAAAGGAAAAACAGCTGGAAGCCGAGGAAAAAGACGCAAGCACAAATCCCGACGACTACATCGATTTTTCCACAATGCTGGTTCCCGTAACCCACGAAGCACTGCTAGGATCCCGCTACGGCATTCGTGATCACCGCCTACACCGCGGAGTAGACGTTCAAGTCATCAAGGAAGAACCCGTTGTTGCAGCCTATCCTGGCAAGGTCATCGTATCCAAGTACAACAAGGGCGGCTACGGCCATTACGTTCTCCTTCAGCACGAAAACAACCTGCAGACTCTATACGGACACTTGTCAGAAAGATCCGTCAAGGTCGGCGACGAAGTCTTCCCTGGCGACATCGTAGGCCTGGCAGGAAACTCAGGAAAATCCTCCGGAGCACACCTCCACTTTGAAATCCGTTACAAGAACGACATCAATATCGACCCGGCCACCGTCATCAATTTTCCAAAATGGGAACTGCAGCCTGGTGCCGCCCACATGTCCAAGAAGAAAATCCTGAACGCCCATTACAACATGCAGAAGAAGCTGAAGTCTGAAAACCTCTATATTGTAAAGGCCGGCGACACCATCGAAGATGTTGCCAACTGGTTCTACATTTCTGTCGATGCCGTACGTCGAATCAACGGACTAAAAAAAGACCAACCCATCAGGGTTGGCATGCGCCTCAAAGGCTGTAAGTAAAGTTATTAACCGTCCTTGCGACGGTAGCCGCTCAACGCCAAAAGAACCAGAGCCGGGGTATAGAAATACCATACAAAGTTGTTCGCCACGGTAGCCACGATTTCCTGAGTACTGTGGTCTGCGCCGGTAGCCAGTGACAATCCCACACAGGCATCACAGCAGAAGAACAGGATCATACCATACTTAATGCAACGGGCATTCTTTTCCGGAAAATACCCAACCCCAGGTACCTTGCATGCAACGACAACGGAACAGATCAAGAAAGTTCCGTAGGTGGCAATAATAGGAACCGTTGCACTTTCAAACACGCTGAACAAATGCAGTGCATTGGTTATAAACATCACCGCAAAGGGAAAACAAATAATCCAGGGAACATCCTTATCCGAATCACTAACGCGGGAATGCCTGAAAATAAACAAAGCCTGGACTACCATGAAAAAACAGATACCTAGCAACGTGTAATCAGAGCTATGTTTAAACAAAGCCGCTACATTATGCAAAATCTTAAGGCAAAAGTCTGCACACAGCGCCATGGCAAAACCGGACTGCAACAGCGTGCGATCGCGAGCACACAGACAGGATCTACCAATAAAGAATACAACAATGGTAACGATAGTAGTTACCGCGAACTTGGCATAGTTCTGGAAATGGCTTGAATCCACAAGGCACTGTTCTACTGCTCCGCACTGATAGAATACATACCAGTCCCGAACAAAGAAGGCTACCGCAAGAATTGCAACCAGGATCAGTGCTGCCACAACATGATTTTTCTTGTATTTCATTCCTCCCCCAAAATTTTCAAATAAAGCAATCTTTATTTAGACTTGCAGAATTCAACCTTCACTTACAACGCCAGGAAAGCAGCCTTCAGTTCGCGGGCGGCAGCTTCTGGGTCAGCGGCCTTCTGGATTGCGGAAACGGCACAGATGCCTGCGATTCCGGAGCCAGCCAAAACATGGATGTTATCCTTGTTCAGGCCACCGATGGCATTCACAGGAATGGGAACCGCCTTCACGATGTCCTTCAAGGTATCAACGCTTGTAAGGATGGTGACCACCTTGGTGGTTGTGGGATAAATGGCGCCCACACCGCAGTAGTCTGCACCCTGTTCATAGGCTTCAAGAGCCTGGGGCACCGTCTTGGTGGTGGCTCCCACAATCTTATCCGGGCCCATGAGCTTACGGGCTGTAGAAACCGGCATATCGGTCTGCCCCACATGAACACCTTCGGCACCAATAGCGAGGGCAACGTCTACGCGGTCATCGATAATCAGGGGCACGTTATAGCGGCTGGTGATTTCATGAACTGCGGCAGCCAACTCCATGTATTCGCGGGTAGACTTGTTCTTTTCGCGAAGCTGGATGATGGTAGCGCCACCCTTGCAGGCCGCCTCCACAGAAGGCAAGAACTTTTCGGCGGGAACGGTAGAACTATCGGTAATGAAGTAAAGAGTGGTATCAAGATTCATGGGCTGCGCCAATATCCTTTACATACAAATACAAGGTCTGGTTTTCTGCGGTGTAATCATCGGAGGGAATCATTTCCATCATCACACGGCGGTAACCATCGGCAGAAAGTCGCCTATAGAAAATACTCAGAGACGTATTTCCTTCCGTAAAATAACTGCGCAAGAATTCCAGGGAAGTCTTTTCCAGGTAGCCGCTTAAGTCTTCGGCATGAACCTGTCCGGACTTTCCAAAGCCATGAAGCCATTCGGAAATTTTATGGGAGAAACCCTTCTGTTCCGTTTTCTCATCCTGGTTCATCTTGATGATTCCATAGGAATCAGCCATCAGGTTAACCTTCAGAATCTTGGTATAGGAATTGCAGACCGCATCAAAGGCTTCGCGCTGGCCACGGCGATCTACGCCCTTGGACTTGTAGTACATTTCCTTATCGCGATACATCATCTGGTCTGCAGACTTTTTCAATTCCATCAGACTAGCATCAGGCATATCCCGTTTAGCTGCATAACCAATAGAAAGAGACAAATCCTTTATTCTTAGGCCTTTCCACTGGTCAACTTCATTTTCAAGCCTTTCCTTATATTTCTTGCCGGATTCATCGGAATGTACAGCAACAATAAATTCGTCACCACCTACGCGGTAAACCTTGCCGCTTCCGGAAAAGGCGTTGGTAATGCAAAGGCTGGCCCCTTGAATCAGCTCGTCTCCTGCAAGATGTCCTAGAGAATCATTGACCTGCTTTAAACTATTCACGTCCACAGAAAAAAGAATAAAGTCGTCTTCTACAGGATGTTCCTCATAACGCCTAAAGTCATCTTCGTAGGAACGTCGATTGTATACCTGGGTCAGTTCATCGGTAGTAGATGCCAGTACCAGGCGATCGTTATGCTCCCTTGATGCAATGAATACGTGAATGATGGTACAGCCTACTGCATAGCCAACAGCATAGAAAGGTGCGTTGGGGAAGAAAAACTGGAATATACCGCACAATATGGGAGCCAACACGAAAACAAAAACGGCGGCATATTGCTTACGGGTATCCCCCTTCTTACTTAAGACAGAAATTGCCGTAATCAAACCAATCAACACATAGATAAAGTACTGATTAAAGAACGCAACCTGCCTAAAGGCTTCGCATTGGTATTCGTTATTGGGGCCGATGGTAAAGATGGTGGGTACAAAAATATTCCTTATTACCAAGGCTGTCTGAAAAACCACCGCCAGAAGAACCAGCGCACGGAAAAACCTTTTATGGTGGATTTCGCTGCCTAGATAAACCAGAACAAAATGAAGCCAAACGTACGCCGAGATTACCGTAAAAATATGGAACCCAGTAGTTATCCAAAAAAGGAACGACGGATGGCCAACTTCGGGCATGGCCGCAATTCCCCACAGGGCATCCTGCAAGCAAAAGAACACACACCAGGAAACAAGAATTCGATAAGCCTTATCTACAGGGGAGGCCTCGTTCTTATAGGTATAGGCATGCCACAAGATAATCGCCAGAATTATGGCGAATGTCAAAGAAGCAATCCAGTAAAGAGCCTGTTCCATCGCAAATAATCTAAATAAAAATCAAGTCGACGGCATCCCGATGGTTTAAACTACACGTACAGATAGTCATTCAGCACAGGCTGGAGGCCTTCGCCGCTAATATCCTTGTACATGGCGTTGAAACTACGGTTGTCGTTGATTTCGAACTGCTCGTCGCCCTCGGCGTCGGAGGTCTTCTTGCCGGCATTTACGTCGGCGGTCTTGGTTTTGACCTCGTCGTCGCGGTCCTTGTACTTTTCTTCGTGGTCGCCAACGCCTGTGGAGACACCTGCGGAAACCTTGGTGGCGGCAATCTTTACGATGCCGTTACGGAATTCCT
>JAKSIF010000016.1 GCA_024398965.1 Fibrobacter sp.
TTGACGAGGCTGGGCTAGACTCACCGCCACTGTTCTTGTCTCCTGTAGACGAGCTAGATTTCGCAGACGACGAATCGTTCTTTTCCTTAGCCGAGGACGACGCAGCAGTCTTTTTCGAAGACGACGAAACATCGCAATCATCGTCATCGCATTCGCAGTTTTCGTCGTCTACTCCGCAAGACGCCGAGGCGTCGTTCTTGTGCACGTAACCCGAACTGCTGTCGTCGTCACCGCAGGCGACGAAGGAGAAAGCCAACATGGCGCACAGGGCCGCTGGGAGGGCAAATGGTAGCAATCGTTTCATTTGTTCACTCCAAAGAGATAAACTAAAAATAAGTTGGTGGTTATGGAAATTTCACTTTACATTGAAACAAAAAAAAGCGACGTCTAGTAAAGTTGTCGCTTCGCTTGTCTTGAATCAATTAAGCCTTCTTCGGCTTTTCGGCAGGGGCGGCAGCCTGCATGCCGATGTCAATCTTTCCGAATTTCGCTTCGTAGGCATTCAAGGTGGCCCCAAGCATGATGGCGAGGCGCTTGGCCGTGTACGGGGTCATCACCACGCGCTCGGCTATTTCCACGTTCACCTTGCCCTGGTTCATGTTCCAGGCCTGATTCAAGCCCAGAAGCATCATGATTTCTTCACGGCCGCCCACGACGTTCGTTGCGTTCACGTAAAGGCTTTTCATGTTGCCGTCGTTCCAGACAACTTCTGGAAGGGAGTTGGCTGCTTTATTTTCTTTTTTTTCGTTCATGAGAATAGCTCCAAATAAAATGGCTATGTTCTACTAATGTGTAGGACGGCCATTTTATGTTGAATTTGCTGAAAAAATACTAAAAAATGGTCTAATCCAACAAAAATTAGGTTAGACCAAGTATCTAAGATACAGTTTTTAGGTAGGTAAATCTCAGTTTCTAATAGGGTGTGATTTTTAGATAGTTATATTACATCTACACTTTGAAAGAACATAGCCAAACGGAAAAAAGAACGTCTTTCTGACGTTCTTTATAAAAACAGAAGTTTCTTTAAAGCATTTCTATTCAAACAAGTCCGGCCTATTCTGCATCTCGTCCAACTGGATCTGGTGAAGAACAACGCGGCCTGCGGAAAGACTGGCCTGCACATCAACAAGACGCTGGTTCTTGGAGCCGCGAAACTTCAAGTCAAGGCAGCGCTGAGCCAAGATGAAGGGACCATCAACAAGAATATCCGCAAAGGTCAGCAATTCCAGGCATTCCGGTTTTTCATCCTTGAGAGCCATTAAGCGTTCATAGGTAAATCCAGAAAAAATGACCAGATTCAAGCCGCGTTCCTTGATTTCGCGAGCCAAGGGAACAAGCGTCTTCGCCTGAAACATAGGATCGCCGCCACTAAGAGTCACACCATCCAGCAACGGATTTTCCTCGATCATGGAAAGCAATTCTGCGAGGGAAATATCGTGGCCGCCATTGAAATCGTGGGTCTGGGGATTATGGCAACCGAGGCAATTGTGGGAACAGCCTTGAGTGAAAATGGAAAAACGGATACCAGGACCATCCACGAAAGATTCAGGTTCAATTCCTGCAATGCGAAGTTTCTTCCCTTCGAAGCCTTCCGGCACAGGGTAGCTTACTTCGTGCAAATCATCTTCCTGGTTATCTACATTCTGAAAATCCATTTTACTCTCTTCTCATTCGAAACTGCTGGATCCTTCGACTACGAACCTTACGGTTCTTCGCTCAGGATGACATTTGTGGACAATTCCGCAAATAGAAAAAGCCCACGGCCTCTCCCGCATCATACGGGCGTCACCGTGGGCATTTAATACAAACTAGTTATTGCTGTCGCAACCGTGCTTCACACGGTCATTCACTTCAGCAAGCTTTGCATTGTTGAAGCGATCGATTGTACCAACCAGGTAACCGGTGATACGGCGAATGCGTTCAAAGCCAACGCCTTCTCCATACTGGGACTTTTCTTTTTCAGACATTGTATTTCTCCTTGACTGATTTTCAGCCTATAAACTTTTCTTTATTTTAAACCTTAGCGGATTCCCAGGAAGGCGGGCATGCCCGGGAACTTCTTGCGGAGTTCTTCGATCTTCTGCGGATCGATGGCGTGGCCTTCTGCACGACCGCAACGGGGGCACACATCGTTAATCACACCAACGTAACCGCAGACAGGGTCACGGTCAACCGGATGGTTGATGGAGCCGTAGCCAATGCCGGACTTAGCCATGAAGCGAACGATCTTTTCGAATGCATCCAGGTTCTGGGTCGGGTCGCCATCCATTTCGATGTAGCTGATATGGCCAGCGTTGGTGAGAGCGTGATACGGGGCTTCCAATTCAATCTTCTTGAATGCGCTGATCTTGTAGTATACAGGCACATGGAAGGAGTTGGTGTAGTAGTCACGATCGGTAACACCCGGAATGATGCCAAACTTCTTCTTGTCCATGCGGAGGAAACGACCAGAAAGGCCTTCTGCCGGAGTAGCAAAGAGTGAGAAGTTCAGCTGGAGGCGTTCGGATTCGCGGTCGCAGAAATCACGCATGTGCTGAACGATTTCGAGACCAAGCTTATGGGAAGCTTCGGATTCGCCGTGATGCTTGCCGGTGAGGGCAACCAAGGTTTCGGCAAGGCCAATGAAACCGATGGAAAGGGTACCGTCCTTGAGGACTTCGCGGACTTCGTCGTTCCAGCCCAGCTTTTCGGAACCAATCCAAATGCCCTGGCCCATGAGGAAGGGGAAGTTCTTCACGCGCTTGCGGCTCTGCACTTCCATACGTTCCAGCAACTGATCGCGGACGAGAGCCAGCATGCGATCCAGTTCCTTGTAGAACAGGTCGATGGACTTCATCTTGAGGGCGATGCGAGGCAGGTTGATGGAGGTAAAGCTCAGGTTGCCACGGCCGAAGGTGATTTCGTTTTCGGGACGGGCGGTATTACCGATAACGCGAGTACGGCAACCCATGTAGGCGATTTCAGTTTCAGGGTGGCCCGGCTTGTAGTAAGCAGCATTGTACGGAGCATCCATGAAGCTGAAGTTGGGGAACAGGCGCTTTGCAGAAACGCGGCAGGCCAACTTGAACAAGTCGTAGTTGGGGTCGCCCGGATTGAGGCTCACGCCATCCTTTACGCGGAAAATCTGAATCGGGAAGATTGCGGTTTCGCCACCACCCAAGCCTTCTTCTGTAGTGAGCAGCAAATTACGCATCACCATCTGGGCTTCGGGATCGGTACACATACCGTAGTTAATGCTGGAGAACGGAGTCTGAGCACCGGCGCGGCTGTGCATGGAGTTCAGGTTATGAACGAAAGCTTCCATAGCCTGGAAGGTAGCCTTGTCCGTTTCTTCGTAAGCCTGCTTTTCGGCAAACTTCTGTGCACCCATAACGATTTCGGTGCTGTAGATCTTGGAAAGCTCACGAGCTTCGGTCTGGACAAACTTTTCGTTAGGAACGAGAGTTGCCACCATACCCATTTCGAGCATTTCTTCATGAAGCTTCTTGATAACCGGACGGATTTCTTCTTCTTCCTTACCGGTGAGAAGAATCAAGGCCTTCACCATGTTATTCAGGTAAGCCTTGCGGTAGGTGATGCGAACGCCGTCGGCCATGGCATAGTCGAAGTTAGGAACAGCCTGACCACCGTGCTGATCGTTCTGGTTGGACTGGATAGCAATTGCAGCGAGAGCTGCGTAGCTGCGGATGTCCTTGGGTTCACGGAGATGACCGTGACCCGTGTTGAAACCATTCTTGAAAAGCTTGATTAGGTCGATCTGGCAGCAGGTCATGGTGAGGGCGTAGAAATCCAGGTCATGGATATGGATATCGCCTTCGGAATGAGCACGGCTGTGTTCCGGCTTCAGCATCATCATGGTGTAGAAATGCTTTGCGGATTCGGAACCGTACTTGAGCATGGTACCCATGGCGGTGTCGCCATCGATGTTTGCGTTTTCGCGCTTCAGGTCGGATTCCTTGGCGGAGCTGAAGGTAATGTCGCGAAGGGTGTGCATGAGGCGAGTGTTCACTTCACGAACACGGGTACGTTCTGCACGATAAAGGATGTAGCTCTTGGCGGTGTCACCGTAGCCGGCTTCGGTCAAGGCCTTTTCGACTGCGTCCTGGATTTCTTCAATGTCAGGACGAGTCTTGCCTTCGGCTTCAAGGCGGCCTACTGCATAGGCAGCAACCTTGAGAGCGGTACTGTTCAAAACGTCTTCACCACCGAGAAGGTCCAGCTGAGACTGGGAAGCCTTAATCTGTTCTTCAAGTTCACCAGAGGCACGGAAAGCCTTAACGATGGCACCAGCGATCTTCTCAATGTTGAACGGCATCTCGCGGCCGTCACGTTTTTTCACAGCAAAAATCATTGCTTAATCCTTCTTATTCAAACAATTCTAATTCCGCCGGCTCTAGGCTTTTTCATCGCGAGATTTGTAAACTCCAAATTAACAAAACTCTAAAAAAAGGCCAAAATTCTCTTTATTCAACAGGAATACAACCACCCAAAAGCGCGCAATCCCAAGAATCTTTCAAATTCGCTCAAAATCAGCATAAAGCCTACATCTTGTGGCAAATGCCACCTAACCACCCCAAGATGTAGGACACAAGATAATAAAAGAACCACTATATATGCGAAATCGTCAAAAAAAAATCTTGATAATTTTTATTTACGCTCGTTTATTTACGCAAAAACTTCGTTAATTAATACACTATCCCGGTTTCGGATTTTTGTAAAAAATTAAATTACAAAAAACTTATTTTCACTACATTTTCTTAACTCATTATAGTTCAATGAGTTATTAAAAAACACCCCTAAAGGATAAAAAAAACACCCCTTGACAAAATCAAGGAGCGCCTTTAAAAAATACGTTGTTTTGTTACTTCAATTCAACAATCAGACGCACCGACGCACTAACCTCCACAGAGTCCGCAATAGCAGATTCATCTGGAGCTGCACCATCCATCATCATGGCATTTACAGCAAGCCCCTTGGCTCTACGATGCATGGAATAACCGCCATAGACGTTAACTCCACCATCCCCGCCCACATAGATAACATCGCCCAGCTTGGCATTGACGCCATCGGCATAGCTCTTGGCCTGAGACAGAGCCTTCTTGCTTGCAAGCCCAATAATTTCGGACTGAACTGCAGACACATCCTTAAGTTCTGCACTAGTGCGATCGATTTCTACATCCGGTTCCGAGGCAAGGGCCTCCACCAAGGCGGCAGCATCGCTCTTGTTGTCTACAGAAACCTCAAAGCTCTGGGTTGCCACATAGCCCGCAAGATTACGCTTGCCGTCGTGGTAGGACCATTCCTTACGCACATCAACGCTATTCTGTTCCACATTCTTTTCGGGAATGTCCAGTGCAGCAACATTTGCGAAAATAGCTGCCCTACGTTCTGCAACCTTCTTGAAAAGGACGTCCTTGTCCTTATCACGAAGATCCAGGCGGAACCCAGTCACAAACTTGTCGGCAGCCACCTTCTTGGACTCCATTGCGGAAACTTCCACACGGGGAGTCTCTACCGAAGCAGTACCGCCGGACACGCAGGGACGACCGCCATTGGTAACCATATAGACGCAAGCAACAAGACCTGCGATACAAACGACATTAAAAAATTTTGAAGACATCTATAACCTCAAGGCCTAATATACAAAACCTATAAAAAAAAAATCCGGTGTTGCCGGATTCATTAACAAGAGGTTGCTACTTGCTCCTCAACAGATTGCTCAGCCAGCTTGATAAAAGGGCTACAGCCACGGTTGTCGTCATACTGATAAGAGGCATCCAGGGCCAGCTGAAAATTCCACCGAGCAAGGCGGGCACATGGAATGCAGGGATTCCCTGAACAAGAATAAGGCTACCCATACCGCAGAGAACTGCAACAATGACGCACCAGCCACGAAGATGACGAGCGCAGTTTCCCAGAATCTTGTCGCCAAAGAAAGCCAACAGGAACATGGCAAGGAGGGGGCCAGTAAAGAGTCCCGTAAAGAATACGGCGTTCTTCAGAAGGCTTCCCTGCTGGGTGGCTGCGAACAAGGCGCCAAACACGCCAAGAACGCCCCACAGCACCGTCCAGAGCTTAGCTCGTTTCAATCCGCCAAGGCCCTCGTTTTCCTTCCAGCCGAAGAAATCTCTTTCGGAAGTATTACTAAGGGAGTTGATCGCACCGGAAAGGGAACTCATGGCGGCGGCACAGATTGCGGCAACAATAAGGCCTGTAACGCCCTGCGGAAGCCCGTTGACAATGAAGTACGGGAAGACGTCATTTTGACCAAGTCCTGCCGGAAGGGAAGCCGCTTTTGCCATTTGGTAATAGACGTACAAGGCTGCGCCAACCCAATAGAAGAGAATGGAGACAACAACCCCAAGTACCATGGAAAGAATACTGGAACGATTTGCGGCCTTTACGTCCTTACAGCTGAGGTAGCGTTGTACAAACTGCTGGTCACAACCACGAATAGCAATTTCAAGCACGGCGTAGGCAAAACCTGCAGACACCAGGGTACGCGCGTTGGAAATGTCAAAGGATGCGTCCCACCACTTGGTTTTTCCAGCCTCCCCTGCCATTCGGGCCATCTCGCCAAGACCACCTACGGAGTTTGAGATGAGGAAAAGAACCAAGGCGCCGCCACCGAAGAATACGATAAACTGCATTACATCGGTCCAGATAACCGCCTTGATGCCGCCAAACCAGGTATAGAAAATGGCAACCGCCGCAGAAACGATGATCGCGACCTTCAGGTCAATGTGCAGAATCTGAGCGAGCACAAGGGACGGAGCATAAAGAAGAATGCCTGTACGAAGCAAAAGATGAAGGCAATAGAAAACGGCGGCCAGGCGACGGACAGGTTTTCCGAAACGGACTTCGAATAGTTCGTAGGCACTGCTAATACCGGAATTCTGGAATCTAGGGATAAAGACCTTCCCCACCACAAAAATGCTGATGAACGCACCTATCTGGAACATAAGGAATGTCATGTTGTCGCCATACACATCCGCAGGAGCCCCTAGGAACGTAGTGGCACTGACGGAGGTTGCAATAAGGCTAATGCCAACGGCAATCCAAGGCATGGATCCACCACCCAGCATGTATTCCTTAAGATTCTTATTACCCCTGGATACCCAAAGGCCAATAAAAAGAGACACCAGCAGGTAAGCCGCTAAAACAAACCAGTCGACAACAGTGAACATGATTACTTATCAGCGGAAGATTCGTTAGGATCAAACTCAAGTTCTTCGTAGCGAATAACCTGGTTACGGCCGCCTTCCTTGGCCCTATAGAGAGCCTGGTCAGCAAGATTTACAGCCTTCTTCATGTCGTGGAAGTCCGGAGTGACCAGGAAGGCACCGATACTTACGGTAACGCGCAAAGGTTCTGCCTGATGGACATCAAAACTCAAGGCCTGGATTGCCTTACGAATGCGTTCTGCAGTTTCCAACATGCCTTCCGCCGTGGTCTCGATAAGGCCCACCACAAATTCTTCACCGCCATAGCGGGACACGATGTCGATATCCTTACGGATTTCACCACTAATGGCATCGGCAAATCCCTTGATTACCACGTCGCCAATCTGATGACCGTAGGTATCGTTAACGCGCTTGAAATGGTCAATGTCCATCATAAGGACACCGATGTTATACTTCTTACGGTCAGCACGAATCTTTTCGGTACGGAGATTTTCGTGGAGCGTACGATGATTGATAAGGCCCGTAAGGCCGTCTCGCATGGCGAGATCACGACCATGTTCAAACTTACGTGCACGATCATAGGCAAAGCCTGCCACGCCGGCAAAAGCCTTCAGGAGTTCCTTTTCGTGGTCGCTGTAAGGTCTGGAACTACGGCTTTCAAGACAGATGGCAATGTCTGCCACAGCGGAATCAGGTTCAACGGCAATAGGCATCACGAAGAGCTGACGCAATTCAAGATTACGCTTTTCGTTGTCGTTAAGACGTGGCACATATTCGGTAAAGCCAGCAGAGAACGTGCGCTCCACAGGACGATTGCGCATTAGGGACAGAACAAAGATGCCCTTGTCGTTCAAAGTAAAGCGCTTTTCAGAGAACTGTTCTGCATCAAGACCATGGCAGAACACCACACGACCGGCAGATTCGTTCACCTTATTCATGGCAAGAATAGTCAGACGATCATAAGCGACATTGTCATTGACATAGTTGATAATCTGCTTGTAGATATCCTTCACCGTCATGGTCTGGAAGAACTTGCGCTGGTAGTTATAAAGCCCGCTATACTGCTGCAGGGCAATGTGCTTCTGAGCGGAGTAGAAACCCTTATAGTCCAGCATGGAAATAGCGCTAGCGATGTAAACCAGAGCCTGGGCAGTCTGGTCATTAAAGGCGTTAGGATAAACAGAATCAAGAACAAGGGCACCAACACGCATTCCACTATTGTCCAGGATAGGCACTCCCACAACAGACTTGATCGGAGTAGAATCGGTATAGTACTGCAGGCTCTTGTTGCTAGGAACATCCCCTTCGAGAATACGGTTTACGCCAGAACGGAAAAGCTGGCTAACCAAGCCGGAGTTCTCGGAAATACGAATGCAGGGGTTTACAGAAAGTTCCTTGTCGTTCACATAGTTACGAACACCCCATTCCTTGGGATTATCCATCTGAGTGAAGGCAATAACCGTATTTACGTGAGGCACCACGTACTTAAGGGCACGCATCATGGAGGACATGCCCTTATTGATATCGGCATTGGCGCGGGCCCAGACCTGGCTAACCTTCAAAGCGGACTCAGGTTCATTAACCATACCGTTAGCATTGCGGAATTCGGTACGAAGATCCGGAGCGACCATAATAGGCTGGGTACTTGTCTTACGGGTAAGAATTACCGGAAGAGTAGACGTGGACTGATTTGCACTATTCGGCCCAGCCAAACGCGGACGATTGAGCCAAGCAAGCACAAAAGCCACAATGGCAAAGGGGATAAGGAACAGAAGCATTCCCCCCTGGAAAGCAAGGCCCACAAGCAGGCCCGAAAGAACAAATAGTATTTCCGCAACTGACATATCTGGTTCCTAGGTCTTTTTACAAGCTACAAGCGGAAGGAACGGTATAGCATCACGGTAGCAATGCTTCCGTAAACGGCATGGCTAATCCACGCTGCCCAGAAGGGCGACAAGGCACCATTCTCTCCCATCTTAAGTCCAATACGTTCGAGGATATAATAGCTAAATACAATGAGCAAGCCAACACCAAACTTCTGAGAAAGGCCTCCAGAACGGCTATACCTGTGACAAAGGGCCGCACCAATCAGCAAAACAATCAAATTCATCCAGTGGGCCGATTTCTTGAAATGCAGGGCAGTCTCCATCACCTTGGTATCTTCACCGGAGCGCTTAAGGACCTCAATTCTTGCTTCCACCATCTTAGAGTCCATTTCATCGGAAACCTGGCGTTCGTTGATGAGGTCATCCGGATGGGTGGATACCTTACCGCAGATTTTTTCCTTGCGCATGTTGAATACGTTAACCGAACCATCCTTATGGAATTCTCTACGGAAGCCCCGTTCGAACTGCCAGCAACCAGAGCCCGTGCTATCATCCTCCACCCAACGGACCAGCTTCGCGTCAAAACGTTCCTGAAGCCTACCCTGGTCTCTAAGTAGCAAGACAACATCGCGTCCCACCTTGTTCCTTCCCGAGTAATGTCTAAAGAACCAGCTGGCCTTTTCACTGTCAATGAAGGTAAATTCAACCTTTTCCTTCACGCGCGGATTCTTCTTTTTCTGTGCATTGGTTTCCATGATTTCAAGACGCTTATGGTTCGCGTCAGGAAGCCAATATTCACTCATTTCGTAAGAAGCCAAGGACACGAAAAATCCAAAAACGAAAATGGGGAAAAGTGTCTTCAAGGGACTTTGTCCCGAACTCTGCATGGCGCTCATCTCCAGATGGCGAGCCATGTTACCCACAGAAGCAAGTACACCGATGAACAAGGCCACAGGCGTAATCAGGTAAATCATGTAGGGCAGGTAGCAGACATAGTAGTCCAAGGCATCCTTGACATCTCGAGCAAGCCATGTCTTGATGTTACCCACAAAGTCAATAACAACAAACATGAAGATGGCGCCAAGAAGCACCAGGATAAACATCTTCAGGAAGTTCCAGATCAGGTAGCGGGTGAATTTCATCCGAACCTCTTTGTGAGACGTTTGAAGATACGGACAAAGAAACCCTTGATTGCCCTAATAGCCCTAAAGAACTTCGAATCGCCGGAGAACCTATCTCGAACCATGGCTATGGTAATGAAAATGCCGAAAGCACCGATGATAATATTGGACGCCCACATGGCAAGAATCGGATCCAAAAGCAACCTGTCCGCAAGATTTTCACCACCAATAAGGCAGATCCAGTAAACGACAAAGAACGCAAGGCTGTACAGGATTCCAGTACCGATTCCACCTTTGCGAGCCATAATTCCCAGGGGCGCTCCAATAAGGATAAAGATGAAGCAGGCAAAGGCCGTACTGAACTTCTTGTGGATTTCTACTGTGTACTGCGCTTCACGCTTGAGCTCATTCTCCATTCGGCCGTAAAAACGTTCTGTAGTGCGGAGGGCCGCAATTTCCTGAATTCGAAGCTTTTGTAGAGACCGCCTACGCTGGACAGAATCCTGAGTAATGCTGCTTTCTACACCCTCGGGAACAACAGAGTCTCCCCGAACGTTTTCCACCAAGGAGACCAGGGTAGACAAACGCTTATCGATAGCTTGGTCCTTCGCCTCGACAAACTTCTTGCGGGCATCCTCCACCACTTCCTGCATCATCTCTATGGGCATTTCGCGGTCACTACGATAATTACGATTACGGCGTTCCAGACGGTCATCCACATTCTTCATTGCCAGATCCTGGCTGAAGAACCTGATTCGGAAGTAATTCTCCGGATTGTCCACATCGGTCATGTGGGTTTCACCACTACGAAGGCGCAACATGAGGGTGGCTCCATTATCTGCGTACTCCATGGATGCACTATCCGCATAAACAATTCGCGGAGCCCCGCGCTTTTCCAGTTCAAAAATCTGGATACCGTAAAGAGTACCGGACGCAGGGTCAATTCGGCTCACCCAAAGCTGGACATCCGGGAACTGGGTAATCAATCGACCAGCATCAATAAAGGCATGTGGCTTCTTGCGAGACACAGCACTCATCAGTTCCACAGATCTATGGTTAGCCTCTGGAAGAACCCAGTTGTTAAAAACAACCATCAACACCGAAATCAGCAAGGAAACAAGCAGCACCGGCCGCATCAAGGACAAGGGCGACACACCAGCAGCCTTACAGGCGGTAATTTCCTGGTCCCCGGACAGGCGCCCAAAGGCCATCAAGCTTGCAACAAGGACCGCCATGGGAATGGACAAGGAAAGCATCCACGCCAAATTCAGCACAAAAATTTCAATGACCGTGGATGTAGGCAAACCCTTGGACAGCACGTTATCCAGGATTTTTACAAGAAAGTCCACCACAAATAGGAAGGTAATGCCAAAAAGAGCCGCCAGGAAGGGGGCAATTAGCTCTTTCAACACATACCGGACTAAAATCATTTTTCTGGGCTGCCAATTTTTTCTAATTTACTGCTGTAAAAAATAGAATTAACCAAAGAAATAAAATGAACCTGTTAAAAAAGATTCCCTTGTTCCTTTGCTTTTTTGCCGCAGCAGCCATGATGACTAGCTGTTCGTCTTCCCGTGGCGAAAAGATGAAGTACACCGAATGGTGTAGAGCCCGCTATGAAAAGGCCGAAGAATTATTCAAGGCCGAAAAGTACGGACGAACAACGGAACGACTGGAAGAAATCCTGGCGACCTGCGCTGGAACCGGTTTCATGGAACAGGCTCAGTTCCTTCTGGCAGAGAGCTACTTCAATCAGGAAGACTGGATTGAAGCCCGTGGAGAATACGGCAGTTTCATTATCAACTTCCCCGGTTCCCCCTTCATTGAAACAGCAGAATTCAGAAAGGCCGTTTCATCCTTCAACATGGAATTCAGGGTTTCCCGCGACGATGCCAACACAACCATCGCCATGAGAGATTTCGAACGCTACCTTTCCAACCATCCCGACACCCCATTGCGTGACTCCGTCAACTACTACTACAACCTTCTTGTAGAACGCATGGCAGAAAAGGAATTCCAGACCGCCCGTCTTTATTCAAGAATGGATAAGCCCCAGGCAGCCGTTATCTATTTCAAGGAATTTCTGGAAACCTACCCGAACTCTAAGCGTCGAGAAGAAGCCCTGTTCATGATTGCAAAGGCCTACAATGAACTGGACCAGTTCGAAACAGCAAAGCTCTATCTAAACATCGCCCGCAAGGAAGTTACCGAAGATAACAAGGACGGACTGAAGCAGATTGAAAAAATCGAAAAGAAAATCGAGAAATCCGAAGCAGCCTTTGAAAAACGCTTAAAGAAAGATTCCCAGAAGAAGCGCTTCCAGAAGGAAGACAAGGAACTGCAGAGCTAATTTCTGCATCGTACTGCGGACTACACAATGCGAGCCTGGTCTTTTTTCGTCGTTCTATTCGCCTTGTGCCTTGGATTTTCACCGATCCTGGCAGAAGACAAGGTGGAGCACGATCGATCTAGACTATCCATTTTCTTGCAGCCCTCCGTTTCATTCCTAAGTTTCGATCAGCGCGAATATTTTCAGGATGCGGTGGACACCATCTATAAGAGTTTCAAGGAAGACGCACTTACAGAAAGCGAATCCCTAAGTGTCGCCAAGCAGGATTTTCAGAAGGTCAACTTTTGCTTTCCCGTAACCGCAGGTCTCCAGTTCCAGGTTTTCCGGGACCAGTTCATCAGCACAGGCATCGGATTCATCTATGACAACGAATCCGTGGTTCTTACCGACCGCAAAAGCAGGACCCATAACTACAACTACACGATACAGGGCGTTCCCCTGTTCCTGGAATACCGCCTTGGGATTCCTCGCAACCTGATGACCCTTTCCGGCGAATCCCTGTTCAGCATTGCAGTACGTTGGTACTGGGTTCTGCCTGGTACAGAGATTTACTCGACCTGGGGAAGACTGGAAGCGGAAACTCCCGCCACAGGCTCCGGCTTTGGATTGAGCGTCGGCTACCTGATTGCCAGCTGGAAGAATTTCAACGTCTATGGAGACATCGGCTTCAGTTCCATTTCTGTCAAGTCAAAGAAGTCTTTTGCCGACATCGTCCCCGACGGTCCGGATGAAAAGGCAAAATGGAACATCGGAGGCCTCCAAATGCAGGTTCGTGTCAGCTTCGGTCTGTGGAACGAACCTGAGCCTATTGAAGAGTCTGACGACGACAAGAAAGCGGAGGACTAATGAGCCTCCTGCCTGGCGAAACGCTGCGTTACGCAGAATCCCATTTCAAGTTTAAGTTGCCTTGGTCTCTGCTTTACAAGCCTTGGCCAGAAATCCTTGTTGACGCCCCGTTCCAGTTTGTTCCCGGGGTTACACCGACCCTATGGATTGTGGTCCGAGACGCACACAGGTTCCCGGTCCGCATCGAAAAAATCCATTTTCAAATTTGCAAGGATTCTAGCGAAGCGATTCTTGAAAAGGAAGTTCCCCTGGACATTCTTGCCCAAGAGCAGTTTGGGTTCTATCCGGTAGAAATTGGCATGCTTCCTCCGGGCAGGTACAACATACATTGCCAGATTACAGCATCCAAGGAAGAAGGCTTTTCCGAAAAAGAAAACGTTTCTAAGAATGACGACATTTCCAGAAAAGTCCAAAGAAGGACTTTTTCCAGATGGAACTTGCCTGGTCTAAAACCGAAGCCTTTAAAAATCCAGATTTTGGAAGAGGATCTTCCCAAGGCGCCCGGATTTGTTGCCGGAGAAACCCACTGCCATACCCACTATTCCGCTGACCATGTAGAACACGGCGCCACGCCTGCAGTATTCCAGCAGGCGGCTAATGCTGTTGGACTTGACTTTGTCAGTTGCACCGACCATGCCTACGATTTCGCCTTCCTGACGGAAGACTACACAAAGGAAGCGGAGTCACCCTACCCTAGGTTCAACGCACTGAGACTGGATGTAGCCCGCTGTAATGAACAGCGAGACAACGCCGGCGGAAACGGTTCCGCCAGGGCTCTCCCGCTGATGATCGCCGGAGAGGAAGTTTCCGCAGGCAACTCCAAGAAGGAAAACGTTCACCTGACGGTCATGGGCCCTAGGGACTATCTACCGGGACTTGGTGACTGCGGGAGAAACTGGCTTGACAACAAGCCCACCTTCAGTCTGGCAAAGATTACGGACATGACTGAAGCACACTGCTTTGCCGCCCATCCCCATCAGCAGATGGGTTTGCTGGAGAAGTTCGTTTTCAGAAGAGGCTACTGGAGTTCAGAAGATCTGCAGAGCAAGTCAAGGCATCCCGTTCGGGGAATTCAATTCTGGAATGGAATCCGCGACGAAGGATTCAAGCTGGGGCGTGAATGGTGGATTCAGGAACTTGGAAAGGAAAACTTCGTATTGCCGATTGGCGGTAACGACGCTCATGGCGACCTAAATGACACAACCGCAGTAAACCTTCCCTTGATATCCCTAAAGCACAGCAGGGAACATGTCTTCGGAAACGTACGAACCGTCGTGAAGCTAAATGCAGATGACTACAGAAAACTGCAGGACGGTTCGGCAGGTTTGACTCTTGAAATGCTGAACAGAGCGTTCAACGGAGACAACTGTTACATTACCGACGGTCCCGCTCTCTGGTGGGAACGAAGTGACGAAGCGACAGAAAATGCAGAAGTCAACGAGACATCCCAGGCAGTAACATTCCACGCCCGCAGTAACAATGACTTGGGCGGTGGCTTTAGGTACATCCGGATATACGGGCGGCGCCGTTTGAACAACGGCAAGCTCGCCCCCAGGGAAGAGCTACACCTGGCAAGCCAGGTGGCCGCCCGCCCCGCCACAGACATCAAGATATATTTCGACGACTACGCCTATCTCCGTGCGGAATGTGAAACCGCCACAGGTAAATTCGCACTGACATCTGCCGCCGTAAAGCGTTTCAAGTAAGCTGTAACGCAGCAGCTCTCCAACCTCGAAGTTGTTTTTCTCCAATACGACTTTGTATCTTTAAAGCATACAGGAGATCCGCATGTCACGCTTTATGTCACCACTGCGTCCGCGACACATGCGGAGCAATTACCTTCAGGAAGTCTCTTCCATCACACCATCTGTAAATCCGGAAAAACAAGCTGCAGACTCGACTTCCGAAACAAGTATAACAGGCGATGCAGAGCCTGAATATCCAGAAACTTCCTGCATTTCAGAAGGTTCACTAAGAAGAATCAGAGACGACAGTCTATTGCTTTTATCACAAGGTATAGAGCACCGACTTATCCGTACAGAAGAAGGTCCTTTCCAGATATTCATCATTCCCGAGCACGAGGCGCAGGCGCGTGTTCAGCTTGCGCTATTCCACAAGGAAAATCCTCCAAGGGAAGATAACCCTCCCATTCCCTTAAGTTTCAGCCTGCAACCCTTCTGGATACTTCTTGCCCCTCTGACGTTCACTCTTATTGATTTCGCAGAAGCCGCAAAACTTCATAGCGCAGGAATATCGGACGCAAGCAAAGTCCTGCGGGGAGAATGGTGGCGAAGCATTACCGCGTTGACCCTACACGGAGACGCAAGACACCTGGCATCGAACCTGCTTTGCGGATACATCGTCATGAACATGATTACCTACCGCATTCCTCTTTTGCGGTTGGCCCCCTTCATCGCGGTCGCCAGCGCCATAGCCAACATCTGCGTATCGCTAACAGTAAAGACCGACTTCCGCTCCCTTGGCTTTTCAACTTTTGTATTCGCGGCCATCGGCTGCCTAGCCGTTATGGAATTCCGTCTAATGCCCAGGGAAAGTCACGGACTCCTTCGTCGGTTCGCCCCTCTTTGTGGCGCGGCATCCCTAGCCGTATTCCTTGGCCTTGGCGAAAACGCAGATATCCTTGGGCATGCATACGGTTTCGTTGCAGGACTTGTCTGCGGACTGATCCCTACAACAAAGGCGCTCCGCTGGGGAGCACCTCTTTCTACCGTAGACGGCCTGGGCCTTCTTGCTTATTACGGACTTTTCGCCCTGGCTTGGAATCTTGCCTTGTAAAAAAAGCTCCGCCTGTAGCGGAGCTTTTATGATATTTCTTTCAAGTACGCGCTTTTATCCTGCGCTTAGTGCCGATAACCGGAGGTTCTATAACCAACGAACGATCGGCGTGGTCACTATTCGGCGAGGAACTTCTTAGCCTTGTCAGCATAGTTCTGATTGTCGCCGTAGACAACCAGGATGCGTTCAGCAGTCTTCTTAGCCTTGTCGTTTGCACCGAGCTGCTGATAAACAAGAGTCAACTTCCACATGGCGTCGGCCACGTTTGCAACTTCGTCAACCGGTTCGTCCTTCTGGTAGCGGTCTTCCTTATCGCCAGTGCGCTTGCCAAATTCAGCAACGAACTTTTCCAGCAGACCGGCAGCGGCAGAGTAGTCGGCCTTTTCGATCTTGACAGAAGCAAGACCATGAAGAGCGGCTGCGCGAACCAAGGCAACAGAACCGGCATTGTCCAAGGACTTCTGGAAGAGGACTGCTGCAGCATCGTAGTCGGAATTTTCGTACTTGATGTTTGCAGCGTAGAGAGCAGCCTTTGCAAGGGCAACACCGCTCAGCTTGCCAGAATTGATCTTAGATTCAAATTCTGCAACAGCATTTTCCTTGTCACCAGCATAGACAAGAGCCATACCCGGACCGAGGAGTTCAGCCTGTTCTGCAGCGGCAGCGACCTTGTAATCCTTGTACTGGACCACACCCACTACAATTGCAATAACTACCACCAGGGCAGCAGCAATCTTAGAACCGTGAGCAACAAAGAATGCCTTAATTTCAGAATTATTGGTATTGTTTTCGTTAGCCATTGTAAATGTCCATTTTAAATTTTTGTGAAGCACATTTTAGCAAAAAAACAGGCCTTTGTCAGCCAGTCTTGACAAATTAGTGCCGTATTGCTACCTTTTCGCCGCTTCGCCACTCTAGCTCAGCTGGTAGAGCAGCTGATTCGTAATCAGCAGGTCGGCAGTTCAAGTCTGCTGGGTGGCTCGATTAAAAAATGCTCGCCTTTCTTAGGCGGGCATTTTTTAGTGTAAAGCGAAAAAGGATATAGCGTAAAGACTTTAATCTTTATCCTTTCCGCTTTATCCTATAAGCTAGGACCTGGCAGCCAGTTCCTCAGGAGTTCTTGCAAGAATATCCCAATCACCACGCTTGATGATCTTGTAGGCGTAGCCCTGCTCGGTAAGGAACAGCTGACGATTCATTGCAAATTCCTGTTCCTTGGAATCCTGGGTCACTATGCTGTAGAAATGAGCGGCACCGCCATCGCTCTTGGGGCGAAGCACTCGACCAAGACGCTGGGCTTCTTCCTGACGGCTTCCGAAAGTACCTGAAATCTGAATTAGCACATTTGCATCGGGAAGATCGATAGCGAAGTTACCCACCTTAGAGATCATCAGGTTCTTAAGGCTACCATCTCGGAAGGCAGCATACAGGCGATCACGTTCCTTGTTAGGAGTTTTTCCTGTAATCAGAGGAATTTCCAATGTCTGGGAAAGAGTTTCCAGCTGTTCAATGTACTGGCCAATAATAAGCACACGGTCTTCGGGCTTATCATAGAATTTCAGCAAGCGCTGTACAATGTCAGTCTTTTCGGGATTAGTGCTGGCCAGGGTAATCTTATCGCGAACAGGAGCCAAGGCATACTTCATCTTCAGTTCCGCTTCCATGGGAATGCGAATTTCGTTACAGTCCGCCGTAGCAATCCAGCCCTGGGCTTCAAGAATGCGCCAAGGAATGTCGTACTTCTTAGGACCGATCAAGCTAAAGACTTCAGTTTCCTTATGGTCTTCACGAACCAAGGTAGCGGTAAGGCCAAGGCGACGGGTCGCCTGCATTTCAGTACTCAGGCGAAACACAGGAGCCGGCAGCAAGTGGACTTCGTCGTAAATCATCAGTCCCCACTTCTGCTGACTGAACAGCGGGAAGTTGGAAAGTTCCTTCTTGACTTCTTCCTCGGTTCCCTCGGACAGGTCAACCTCAGTCACCTCTTCCCCAGCCTTCTTGGCACGCTTACGCTGAGTCAGAATCTGGTAGGTGGCAACCGTTACAGGTCCGATTTCCTTGACTTCGCCGGAATATTCCTTCACCATGTCTTCAGTCAAGTCCGTTTTGTCGCAAATTTCGCGAATCCACTGACGGGATGCAGAAATATTCGGAGTCAAGATCAAAGTCTTAGTTTGTACTAAAGCCATGGTAGCAATACCAATGACAGTCTTACCGGAACCGCAAGGCAACACGATTACACCGGAGCCGCCCTTTTCGGAACCACTGGCATAGAAAATCTGGGCAGCTTCCTTCTGGTAGTCGCGGAGCTTGAATTCCTTACCGCAAAGCATTGTATCACGAAGCTTGATGGGCAAAGGATCGCCCACGGTATAACCAGCAAGGTCTTCCACCGGGAAACCTGCATTGGTCAAAGCCATTTTCAAATGGCCGCGGCGTTCAGGATCAACAATTGCATGGCAGTCATCAATAAATTCCTTGATGAAAGGTTCCACTTCACGTAGCTTGCAGATTTCGGTGAACATGAACTTGTCATCGGATTCAATCAGCAGGTTGTCGCCATCATCCTTCTTTAGGCGGAGAAGGCCATAGCGAGCCATGTAGTCTTCGACTTCGGTAATGACCGTCTGGGGAATGGGATAGCGGCTCTGGCTTTCGAGGCGTTCAACAACGTCATTGGCGCGAAGGCCTGTTGCAGCAGCATTCCATAGACTCAAATGAGAAATCTTGTATGTGTGAAGATGCTCCGGACTCTTTACCAGTTCGGTGAAGGGAGCGATTGCATCACGTGCTGCTTCATAGGTGGGAGCATCCACTTCCACCATAATTTCCATGTTACTCTGAACAATAATAGCGCCATTGGGATTCATAGGGCGCAAAGTTAGTAAAAATACCCCGTTAAAAGAATACCCTGAGTGCTACTATTTTTCTTTTTTATATATCTTTATGATGTAAAAAAAGAGGTTTTTTTGAGCCAAAGAATTATTAACGGGAAGACCGAAACTCTCTGTATTTTCGGTAATCCCATCGGTCATAGCAAGTCGCCCCTGATGCACAACGCTCTTTTCGAAGCTCTTGGCATCAATGCGGCCTACGTTCCCTTTTCTCCGGAACCCGAAAAGTTGGCTGACGCCATCAAGGGTTTCAGGGCATTAAAGATTCGTGGAGCAAACGTTACCATTCCCTATAAGACTCCCGTAATGGACCTTGTAGACGAACTTTCTGACATTTCGAGATTTACCGGAAGCGTCAACACCCTGTACTGGAAGGACGGAATCGTAGGCGGAACCCTCTGTGGAACCACTACAGACCCCTACGGATGCATTCGCAATCTGGAAGAATTCGGGGGCTCCCCGGCCAACACCACAGTCGCCCTCCTTGGTAACGGTGGTGCAGCAAAAGCCATAGCCTACACCCTTGTGGAACTAGGCAACGAACTTACCATCGTATGCAGGTCGCCCGAAAAAGGAAGCGCTCTTGCAGATGGATTGAACCAGTTCTTTAATGGCAAGGCAAAGCAGGTCAAGGTAGTCACTTTCGACCAGTTCCAGTCCATTTCCAAGGACATAAAGATCATCATCAACGCCACCTCGGTAGGCATGTCTCCCAACGTAGATCAATCTCCCTTGGCAGAAAACGACCTTACCCCGGGCCAGGTGGTCTACGACATCGTCTACAACCCGCCCCGTACAAAACTCCTGCAGATGGCAGAAGCCAAGGGATGCAAGACCGTAACAGGCGAAGGGATGCTTGTCCACCAGGGCATTGAAAGTTTCCGCAAATGGTTCCCGGTCGAAACCAAGAATATCACTAACGACGCAATGGCTGAAATCATGCGTAAAGGAATGCAAGGTTAATTATGAAGAAGCACGTATTTTTTACTGGATTCATGGCCAGCGGAAAATCCCGCACCGGAAGAGCCCTTGCAGAACGTCTAAACCGCCCCTACGTAGATACCGACGCTGTCATTGTAGAACGCGCCGGCAAAACCATCAGTGAAATCTTTGAACAGGACGGCGAAACCAAGTTCCGCGAAATGGAACGAGACGTGGTAGCTGAATTTGCTGTCAAGACAGAGCCCCACATCATTTCTTTGGGTGGTGGCGCCCTGACCCAGCCTGCAAACTTGAAAGTCATCCGCGAAAACGGAACCATCATCCGCCTGTGGGCTAAGCCCGAAGTTCTCTCTGAACGCATTGGCCGCAAGAACACCCGCCCTCTCCTGGCAAATCTCTCTGACGAGGAACGCCTCGAAAAGATCAAGCAGATGCTGAAGGACCGCGAGCCTAACTATGCCAATGCCGATTTCAGCGTAGAAAGTTCCAACGAATTTTCTGAAGACCATGTCATCGAAAAGATTTTGCACATAATGAAGTTCTGGGAAAGTCACGCCTTGAACGTCATGCCCAGCAGCGGCGGTCGCTATCCCATCTTTATCGGCAAGAACATCATTTCCGATGTAGGAGTCCTGCTGGAAGTTCTCAAGCTTTCTCCCAAGTACGAGTTCCTGGTCTGCACGGACACAAACATTTCCAAGGCACAGAACCGCACCCTGTCCGACCTGAGAATCCAAGCAGGACGCTGCCCGGTGTTCAAGTTCCAGGCTGGCGAGCGCAACAAGACCTTGCACAACCTGAACCAGCTGTACAGTTTTATGCTTCATCGTGGCTACACCCGTAAGAGTTGCCTGTTGCAGTTCAGCGGTGGCGTGGTTGGTGACATGGCAGGCTTTGGCGCAGCAACCTACCAGCGTGGCATCCCCTTTATCCAGTTCCCCACAACCTTGCTTTCCATGGTGGACAGTTCCGTCGGCGGCAAGGTGGCAGTGAACCATCCCGAAGGCAAGAATATGATCGGTGCATTCTACCAGCCCGAAGCTGTGGTCTGCGACATTTCCGTTCTCAGCACCTTGCCTGAAACCGAATACCTGGCCGGTCTTGCTGAAATCGTGAAATACGGCGTTATCTACGACGAAGCTTTCTTCAAGTACATGGAAGAAAACGTCGAAAAGATCAAGAACCACGACGAAGAAGTCCTGAAGCAATTGATTCTGCGTAGCTGCGCCATTAAGGCCGAAGTCGTCGGCATCGATGAAAAGGAAGCCGGTCTTCGCGCTATTTTGAACTACGGTCACACCTTCGGTCACGCCATCGAAAACCTGACCCACTACGAAAAGTTCACCCACGGCATTGCAGTTTCCCTCGGCATGCGCGTTGCAGCCCGCTGCTCCGTTCTCCTGGGCAAGATGACCGCCGAAGACGAGGCAAGACAGAACAAGTTGCTGGACGACCTAAACTTCCCCAAGACCTATGATATCGACGTCAATGCCGCATGGGATGCCATGGCTGTAGACAAGAAGGCCGAAAAGGGAACTCGCGTGTACATTCTCCCCACAAAGATTGGCGTCGTAGAAAAGGTGACCAACGTGGACAAGGAAATTGTCGCCAAGTCCTGGCAGGCCATCAAGTAAGGCAACGAATTTGTAAGATTCGCAAGGGGCCGTTTAGTAGTATATTAAGTTTGAGGTGTTTATGAGTATTCTAGTTACTGGTGGTACAGGAGCTCTTGGCTTCCACATTCTTTCTAGCCTAATGGGAACGTCCCATGACCTGTACAGCTTTAGCGATGAACAGCCCCAACCTTGGCAAAAGGTTGAAGGAGTTCAGTATCTTAACGGAGATCTGCTTAACTTCAAGGACATGCTTGACGTTTTGCAAAAGGTCTCCCCGACCCACATCTACCATCTGGCAAGCCAGTCTTCTGTGGGTCTCAGCTACAAGAAGCCTTACGAGACCTTGAACATCAATTTGCTTGGTACCCAGAATCTTCTGGAAGCTGCACGACAGGTTTGCCCCAAGGCAAAAATCATGCTGCTCAGTTCCAGCGAAATCTATGGACGAACAGAAAGGAACCTGACCTACCTCCACAAGGAAACAGACCTTCCCAATCCCCTGACGCCTTATGCCACCTCCAAGGCATGCATGGAGCTTTTGGGAAACCAATTCCGTAACGCATACGGCCTGCATATTGTGTTCGTCCGTCCCTTCCATTTCACCGGTCCCCATCACAGCCGCCGCTTCGTAATTCCGTCTATCACTTACCAGCTAGTAAAGATCAAGTACTACGGAACCGAGCCAACCATTTATTCCGGCAGTCTGGATATCAGCCGTGACATGATCGACGTTCGTGATGTGGCCCGAGGCATGATCCAGATTTTGAACCAGGCCGACTCCGGCGAAGTCTACAACCTCTGCTGTGGCAAGTCCTACACCTTCCGCGAAGTCGTGGAAACCCTGGTAGACATCGCAGGCGTCAGCGTTGACTTCCGTTTCGACCCCGGCTACGAACGCAATAACGAAATTCCCCTGCTTATCGGCGATCCCACCAAGGCAATGGACATCGGCTGGAAGCCCATGATCAGCATGGAAGACAGCCTTACCGACCTCTTCAATGAAATGGTCCAGCGCAGAAGAACCGAATTGAAACTTGGCATGGGCAAGGACCTTCGTCTGTAAGCATGGCTAGAATCCTTTCTGTAATCGCGTCAGTGGTCTTAGGTTGCATCTGCCTTGCAGGAGCAACCTCCGTTGACGATTTCATGCCACACCAGAATACAACCAAGGAATTCAACGAAACCTGGAGCTACCAGTTCGTATTTGACAACGGCACCAGGGCATTCGTAAATTACTCAACCTTGTACATTCCCGCCACCGGAAAGAAAATCGGTTGTGACCTGACTTTCTGGAATTTTAAAGGCAAGACATACACTGTTGGCCGTCAGTATCCTCCGGAACGTCTCAAGGCAGACAAGGCAAACGCTACCCTAGATATCAAGGGCGAATACCTGATGGAACACAAGCCTGGAAAGGGCCACCGAGTCATGTATTCCGCCGATAAGGGCGGTAAATTCCTTCTGGATGTAACCTTCGAAAGTGCCGAAGGCGCTCCCAACGCAAGCAATCACGTTTGGAATATTGGCAAAGATAAGTTCGCACAGTACGTTCACATTCCCTACGGACGAGTATCCGGAAAGATTGCCTACAACGAAGATACACTGCAAGTCAAGGGTTACGCCTACATGGATCAAACCTGGCAAACAAGCCAGGCAACGGATATCGCCATCCGTTCCATCAACTTTAGCACTAATGGACGTTCTCCCCTATACGCAGGAAGAATTTCCATTACCCACGACAAGAAACTGGTGGGATACGCTCTTTATAACAGCGGCAACGGAATCAAGGTTGTTACACCAAAGTCCATCAGTGACGGACAAGAAAATTACAGCGGGAAAGGTTTCCCCAAGGGTGACATTACTATCCAGTGGAATGAGGATGTTCCCCCTTTAAAGTTTAACGCCCAGAAGCCCTTCCAAAAGGCAAGCATCCTCGACAAGGTCGAGGGCTGGATTGCGAAGAAGGCTTTCAAGATTGCCGCCGGCGGCGAAGTCCTGTTCTACAGGGGCCGCAGCGAACTGGAAAACGGCAAGAAACTGGATTGGGCTATTACAGGAGTCAAGGACTGATGACAAAATTTAGACCCTGCATCGATCTTCATGACGGAAAAGTAAAACAGATTGTTGGCAGCTCCCTTAGCGATTCCGGAGCAGGCCTTAAGACCAATTTCGAGACGGACCGTTCCCCCGCCTGGTTTGCAGAACTTTATAAGAAAGACCATATTACCGGCGGTCACGTGATTATGCTGGGAAAAGGCAATGAAGCAGCAGCCAAGGCGGCACTGGGAGCCTACCCCGGCGGGCTTCAGGTTGGCGGAGGAATTACTGCAGACAACGCCAAGGAATACCTGGATGCAGGGGCCAGCCACGTCATTGTCACCAGCTGGATATTTCCAGAGGGAAAGCTGGACCGCAGCCGCCTTGACGCTTTAGTCAATGTTGTCGGCAAGGAACACCTGGTTCTTGATCTTAGCTGTAAGCGTACTGGCGTCGATGCCAACGGCAAGCCCACTTGGAACATTGCCGTAAACCGCTGGCAGACCTTAATTGACATTCAAATCACCGCAGAAAACCTCAACGACCTTGCAAGATACTGCGACGAATTCTTGATTCACGCAGCCGATGTCGAGGGTAAGCAGCAAGGAATGGACGACGAACTGATTCGATTCCTCGCAGAGAACAGCCCCATTCCGGTAACCTACGCCGGCGGCGCAAAGAGTCTCGACGACCTTAAGCATTGCAAGGAAATTTCTGGCGGAAAGATTGACCTCACCATCGGAAGCGCATTGGACCTTTTTGGTGGTAAAGGAGTGAAGTATGACGAATGCGTCGAATTCAACAAAGCTTAAAGCGACGGACAACCTGGATTCCCGTCCAGAAATCTTTGGACGCACCGTAACCAGCACATTCCATAAACAGTACGGCATCAAGCACAAGCCCCCTGGAAATGTTCGCACTTGCTGGATTCCGCCTATCGTTTTCGGTTCTGCTCTGCTGAACCTGCCCAAGCTCTTGAAGCTTCGTTTTCATCTGAATAAGGAACGCAAGGCCCGTCTTGCCAAAGACCCAAACGATGTCAGCGTGCTCTACTATTCAGACAATCTTGACGAAACAAACGGCATCGCAAACAACCTGCGTAATGTAATCCCTTACATGCGCGCGCACGGTCTCAAGGCTTTCCTTGCAGGCAGCGCCTTCAACACTCGCCCCTGCGGTGTTGTTGAAAACGGTTACTGCATGCTGTTGCCTCGAATGTTCAGCATGGAACAGCTGGGTTACGCCAACAGTGAACTGGCAATTCCCCGTGTCGGCCCCGTGATTCGCTTAATGAAGCGCTATCCCATCGACATCATCGAACTTGAAACACCGAGCCCCGGCGCATGGCTTATCGCCATTTGCGGAAAGATTGCCGGCATCAAGGTCATGAGTCATTACCGTACCGACGTTCCTCAGTACACACGAACCTTGGTTAAGGCCAAGTGGATGCACGTCTATGTTCTTTGGCTGATGCAGGTATTTTACAGAATGGCCCGCCCGGTAATCAGTCCCTGCGACGACTATTCCGACGCTCTGGTCAATGAACTGAAGGTTCCCAGAAACCAGGTAAAGCTGATGCCCCGCGGTCTTCCCCTAGAAAGATTCTCCCCGGAAATGCGCGACAAGGGAACCTGGGAAAAGTTCGGCTGCACCCGCCAGCAGAAGAAAGTTCGTTTCGCCTTCATCGGACGAATTTCCAAGGAAAAGAATCTTGAATTCTTGAACAATGTCTGGACCAAGTTCGCCACCAAGTACAACGATGTTGAACTGATGTACGTTGGCTACGGCTGGTACCTGGAAGAAATCAAGAAACGATTCTCTAACGACGACGCCGTGAAGGATAGCGTCAACTTCGCCGGAGAACAAGGCGGTGAAACCCTGGCAGGTCTCTATGCCGACGCCGACTTCTTCTTGTTCCCCAGTACCACAGACACCTTTGGAAACGTGGTCGTAGAAGCCATGTCTACAGGTACGCCCGCCATCGTCAGCAACTACGGCGGCCCCCGTAACATTGTGGATAACGAGAAGTACGGCAAGATTCTCCCCATCGAAGAAGACAAATGGCTTGAAGCCTTGGAAGATTGCCGCAAGATGAAACTGGAAAACCAGGCTGCCTACGAGCAAATGCGTAAGGACTGCCACGAACGTAGCACCCGCTACACTCTTGAAAATTCCAGCAAGGCCCAGTTCGAATTCTTCCGTCAGGTTGTCAAGGATTACTATCTCAAATAACCTCTAGAAAGAACATCATCTCTCATGGACGCAACCATACTAAAATCCCTACGGGAATGGTTCAAGAAAAACGCTGCGGAACTACCGTGGCGTTTGCCCGATCTGGACGCCCCGAGAGATCCCTACGCCGTATGGATTAGCGAAACCATGCTGCAACAGACGCAGGTTTCCACCGTTCGGGATTACTACATACGCTGGATGAAGCGATTCCCGGACATTGAGACATTAGCTGCGGCGAGTGAGGAAGAAGTCTTTAAATACTGGCAGGGACTGGGTTACTATAGCCGCGCTCGCAACATCCTCAAGACAGCGCAAATTGTAAACGGTTTGGTCCGCGAAAGCGGATGCAATCCCGCAAAAATGCCTTCTTCCCGAAAAGAACTGGAAGCACTGCCTGGCATTGGCGCCTATACAGCAGGCGCAATCCTCAGCCTTGCCTACCATAAGCCCGAAGCCATTCTTGACGGCAATTTGGTTCGTATTTTTTCAAGATTCTACGCATTGGATTTTCTCCCCACCCAAGACAAGAACTGCGCGCAAACCTACTGGGAATATGCCCAGGCAGTAGCAGATTCACCGAAGGCCTACATGCATAACGAGGCGTTGATGGAACTGGGCAGAACAGTTTGCAAAATCAAGAATCCTCAATGCGATTCCTGCCCCCTCCGCAAGA
Organism: Fibrobacter sp.; assembly: GCA_024398965.1. Classification (NCBI taxonomy): domain Bacteria; kingdom Pseudomonadati; phylum Fibrobacterota; class Fibrobacteria; order Fibrobacterales; family Fibrobacteraceae; genus Fibrobacter; species Fibrobacter sp. Next base: position 26,518 of record JAKSIF010000016.1, read on the forward strand.
GTTGCAAGGCATTTAGCCTCGGGAAAACAGCCGACTATCCCCCTTCAAAAATACATGTTCATAAGGACTGGCACGGAACAGTTCTCGTCATAGAAAGTGCCGACGGTCATATTCTTGCTGTACACGGTGGCCAAAAATTTTTCAAGAACCAGCTTTCCCTTCCTCATTTCGAAACGTCTCGAAATGCGTCGACAGGTCTCCCCGCACAGGCAGAAGATTATGTCAACGCAGACCAGGTTGCAGAGGTCACCAGTCACGGTTCCTTCAAGCATAACATCACCATTCATAAAATGGACTGTTCCGTTATGCACATTCTGCTGCAAACTTCTGCAAAACGCGCAGTCATACCAAGCAGAACAAATGGCAAGTTTCAATGGATAAAGAAAGCGAAGACCTCAGAGATCTTCGCCAATAGCTTTTGCCTTAAAGCCTTAGACTGCGTTTTTAAGCATTAGGCCTAGAAGGTTTTCTTTGCTCCACAAATAAAGCGGAAACGATCAAAGCCGCCATTGGGAACTTCAATCATTTCATCGCCAAGTGCGTGCATCAGCGTTCCCGTCAGGTAAATACCATACTTGGGGAACTGCTGTTCAAAGGACGCATCCCAGAACCAGCCACCCTTGGCCACCATGGGGCCAATAGTTCTAAGATTCCATTCTGCATCACTGCGGTAATGCACGGAATGACTAATCTTGAAGGTTTCATTAATCAGCCAGTTGCCGGCAAAGCCAACAAAATATTCAGCGGGCGTAACTTCGAAACGACGCACGGGGCCGTCAATGTGTTCAAAGCCTGCTGAGGCTTCAAAGTCAAAGAATCTTCCATACCACGCATCGAAACTAAGCTCACCTGTAATGCCCTTGATCCAGGTGTTGATTCTAGACGCATCCCCATATCTCGTCCTCATGCCCTCTTCATTACCAAAGGCATCCGGATCAAAAGTTTCTGCGCCATACTCAGCCCAATAGGATCCACGAACGCCAATACTTACATTGTCTCCAAGGGTGTCAACAAGTCCAGCGTAGCCTTGGATTAAATTCATCTGACCATCGGCAACCAAGTCTATGGATCGTTCCCCATAAAACTCCCTTGTGTCTGCAATGGGATTCATTCGGGTTCCTGAAATATTCTTTACACCCACAACAGCAGCCATGTCCTTGGGGACTGGTATATGGAATTGGACACTATCCTGAACAAGCCAGTCCCTTTCATTTACAGCAAACATGACATCGGCAGTCAAGCGTTTTACCGGCTGTACGCGAAGTTCCATGAAAGGCAGGAACACTCTATCATCTTCCAGTTCCGTATAAACTGTACCAGAATCATCTACAGCCCTAAAGGCTAAGCCCGCAGATAATTGAAGCATGCCTTTCTTGCAGGCTTCGCCACACTTGTAGTAAATGGATCCACTAACTTCCTTGCGACTGCCCTGTTCCTTCTTAGGAACATTCTGGTATTCAGCATCCTCATAAACCGCCGTGACAGACAGGTTACCTACGTCGACACGTGCTTCAACGCGAGGCTTATAGTGAATCGGAATCCAGCGGGATGTTTCGGAATACACCCAAATATATTCCTCTCCTGCCAAGACAGACGCATTCACAAGAGAATTCGTGTAACCTAGCCCACCATAGGCAGAGCTGAACAAGGGCCAGTTTTCACCAAAGAAACTGAAACTATCATCAACCATACGAACTCGAGGTCCATATGCGGCAGAAGAAAAATGGTCATCCTGGAAAAGACGTGCTGTGGCCCAGAATCCCTTTACCACAGGAGTCCTAAAGCCGGCTTCAAGAATCGGAGTTCGATTGGCAGGTCGGTCTTCAGGAGTAACAAAGTCCTGATAAATCAAGTCACCCAGTTCATTACCTGTTTTCATCCAGACGCCTGCTTCCAGCGGTGTCCAAGAAGGGGTTACTGACATCCGGTTAAAAAGCAGGCGATCGCGAAGCTTCGACGGATTCCACAATTCGCTTTCCGAATGAATTCCGCCTGCGCCTAAAATACGATCGTATACAAAGGTCGGTCCACCAATCAGGAACGTACCATCTGCACGGGTTTCATAGCCCATGCCTTCCATTTCTTCAACTACCTGAGCGGAAGCCAGGGATGTACATGCCGCCAAGGCGAATAGAATCAAGGATTTTTTCATTACCAAATCCTCCTTTCAACATATACACCGACATTCAACATGTCAGAACGTTCCGGCAAGGTCCAAAGTTCTTCCCAAAGAACGTTAAGACCAACGCGATAATTTTCGGTTTTCCAGATGGGCAGATTCAAGCGGGCAAACCAACCAAATTCAGTTTCGTTGTCCGCCAAGGTGCCTCCAAGATCCTTTTCGAAATTAAGAGTTTTCCCCTCACGGACATCTGCTCGAGTCCAGTTACAGGTAAATCCAGCACCGAATATTACAGGACTTATGTACGTCCACCTAAAATCTAGGCCAACCTTTCCTGAGAACTGATGGACTCCATAGAGTTTCGTCTTAGGAACGGGTTCGAAGTAGGAATACTCAAACTTGACTATTCCATCTACATTTTCCCAATAGGCGTAGCGAAAGCCCAAGCCGACATAAGCGGAGTTGTCTACAGCGTCAATGAGATCACCAAAAGGATATATCTCACCCGCTTCAACAGATACAAAACCATTGGCAAATGCCCAATCTGCAGGATGTTTCGACACCGACGTTTGCAGTGAATCCTGTGCGAAAACCAACGAAGCAAAGCAAAGGATTGCAATGGCAAAGTGTTTTAGTTTTTTCATAACGTCTTTCTCACTAGAGCCTGTGCAAAGAATCCATCAAAACGGGAATCCATGTTGCCAGGGAGAACGGCATCGCCAGCCTTTTCAAATTCCGGATGGGCCTTCAGGAACTTTGCAATGACCTGCGTAGTTTCCACAGGATCCGGACTACAGGTTGCATAAACCAGGCGGGCATCCGGCGTTTTCTTCAAACGGGTTGCAGCACCTTCCAAAATCCTGTACTGAAGTTCTGCCAGTTCCTTGATGGATTCCAGGGACAAGCGGTAAATCGCTTCCGGGCGACGAGCTATGACACCCATATTGCTGCAGGGCACATCAAGAAGAATGCGGTCGAAGAAGGTTCCCTGCTCGAGGCCCGAGGCCTGATCCAGGTTCAGTACGTCTACACATGCCGTGCGAATATTCATCAGTCCAAGACGATCCGCCAAGTCCTTCATCTTGTCAAGGCGATTTGCAGAGACATCGCTGGCGTAAATATCCAGGGAGGGATCCATTTCAGCCATGAGGGCCGACTTGCCTCCAGGCGCAGCACAGGCATCCCACACGCGAAGGTCGGACTTTAAGTCCAGCAGTCTTACCACCTCGTAGGCAGAAGGATTCTGCAGGCTGAACTCGCCCTTTGCAAAGGAATCAGATTCTAGGACAGCCTTCAGCTTTGCATCAGCGGGAACCTGAATGTAACGATCGTACAAGATGGAGGCGTTTTCAAAGCCCAGCTTTTGAGCAAGTTTAGGCGCAGAAGTTTTCTTCAGGTTTACACGCAGCCACTCCACCGGCCGTTCCAAGGTTCGCTTGGCAAGCAGTTCTGCGGTATCGGCGCCATACACGTCAAACCAACGGCGTACAAGCCATTCTGGCACAGAGTTCTCTACAGAGATTCGACGAACACGCTGGGGCGGCATCTGGGGGACACCCGATTTCTTGGCGGCATTCAGTACACCGTTGACCAAGCGGACGGCGCCATCACCAAAGCCCACCAGCTTTGCAAGATTTGCGCAGGTACTAATGGCGGCGTAATCAGGAACGCTCATAAAGAACATCTGGAAGAGACCCATTTCCATAATCATCTGGAGTTCCAGAAGGGGTTTCTTCTTGGTCAGAGTCTTGATGAAATAATCCAGATAAAGATGGCGGCGGCAGACGCCCAATGCAATTTCCATAGCAAAGGGAGAAAGCCCGCTATCCTTGATGAAAGCACCTTCGTCTACCCACTGCATCAAGACACGATAGGCGTCGCGACGTTCCTTAAGCTGATCCTTGACTTCGTTTAGCAAAATGCAAGTCCCTCGTGATTCTGGATGCCACGCATAAAGTCAGCTACGGGCATAGGCTTCTTGCCTTCGGCCTGGATTTCAATCACTTCCAGAAGACCTTCACCTGTACCCACAAAGAAACGCTTGTCCTTGAAGGCGACTGCACCGACGGTGAGAGTGCCAACGCCTGCGGGAGCCTTGCATTCCCCTACGCCCACCACATCGGTAACGCGGAGATAAACCATGCGGCCACCCAATTTGCCGTATCCACCGGGCCACGGATTGAAGGCGCGGATGCGGTTATGGATGGTAAGAGCAGACAGGCTAAAGTCAATGAGACCTTCTTCCTTCTTCAGCTTGGGAGCGCCAGATGCCTGGGCGTGATCCTGGGTCAAATCCTTTTCGGTGCCGGTAATCAGCTGGTTGATGGCATCATCCAAAGCTTCACAACCGGGAGCCACCATCTTTTCAAGCAGGCTTGCAGTAGTATCCTGATGGTCGATGGGAATCACGCGCTGGGCAAGAATAGGACCGTGGTCCATCTTTTCGTCCAGGCGGAAAACGGTAACGCCAGTAGCAGGCAGGCCGTCGGCAATAGCGCGTTGCACAGGAGCGGCACCGCGGTACTTCGGCAACATACTGCCGTGAACATTCACGGCACCAAACTTGGCAACACCAAGAATGTTCTTGGGCAAGATGGAGTAAGCCACCACCACAAAAAGATCTGCACCAAAGGCGCGGAGTTCTTCTTCAAATTCCGGGGCCTTCAAGTCCACAGGCTGCAGCACCGGCAAGCCATATTCCAGAGCCAGGCTCTTCACAGGCGGCGGAGTCAGCACGCGGCCACGACCAGCGGGGCGATCCGGCTGAGTTACAACACCAACTACATCAGCGAAGTCACTTTCTTTCAAGTGCTTCAAGAAACAAGCCGCAAATTCCGGCGTACCCATAAATACAATTTTCATATGTAGGAATATAGCAATTAAAGCAGGATTATCAGCCAAGAGCCCTTAGCCGCTAGCAGATATAACCGCGGCAACATCACCATATTTCTCTTTTACCCTTGTTCCTTTAACCAATAACTTTTATATTTGGGCCGCTATGAGAATACCTCTTCAAATTGCCGTAATTTTCGTCATTTGCCTGGCAGGCGAATTTCTGAACCGAGTGGTTGGCATTCCTATTCCGGGTAACATTCTCGGCATGGTTCTGCTCCTTATATTACTTTGTACTAAAATTCTTAAACCGGAACAGGTTTCCGGCGTTTCCAGTTTCTTCTTGAACCATCTGGCACTTTTCTTCTTGCCGCCAAGCATCGCCATTATGACCGTTGGCGACGACATTCTCAGCCAGTGGCCCACCCTACTCCTTCTTTGCATTGTGCTGACGCTCATCAGCTTGGCAGCCACCGGCCTTACCACGCAGTTTCTCATTGGCCGTCAAGAAAAGCGTCTGAACATCGAACAACTTGAAGATGAAGAGATGAAGCAAGCCACTAGGGGGAAGAAATGAACACCATCATCAACTCGCCCCTGTTCGGAATTTTTCTGACCTTGGCCGCCTTCGAAGTGGGCGTGGCTCTGAACAAGAAATTCAAGTACTCTATCTTGAACCCGCTGCTCATCGGCCTCATTCTCATTGTGGGATTCCTGATGATTACGGGAATCAGCTACGACAGCTACAAGGTAGGCGGCGACTACATTTCCATGATGCTTGGCCCCGCCACCGTGGTTTTGGCAGTTCCCTTGTACAGGCAGCTGGGCAACCTCAAAAAGCACTGGCTCCCGATTTTGGCAGGCATCGCCGTCGGTAGCCTCACCTCCATTTGTTGTGTGGTGGCAACCTCTAAATTGGTAGGTCTTAGCGAAACCTTGATGCTTTCCTTGGTTCCAAAGTCCATCACCATTCCCATGGGCTCTGTAGTTTCCGAACAGATTGGCGGCATTCCCAGCATTACCATTATTTCCATCGTGATTACAGGAATTACCGGCGCCGTCACCGCCTCTGTGGTTTGCAAGTTCTTCCGCATTAAGCACAAGGTTGCCCAAGGTATCGCCATCGGTACCGCGAGCCACGCCCTAGGCACCACTCGCGCCATGGAAATCGGAGAAACCCAAGGCGCCATGAGTTCCCTGGCCATCGGCATCGCCGGCATCTTTACCGCCGTGGTGGCACCGATTCTATTGCAAGCGATTGCATAACCATCCCTGGATTCATTCGCTTCACCTTGCGGCACCGCTCAGAATGACATCGGAATCTACTTCCCCACAAGGATTTCGGAAATAACAGACTCCCCTTCGGGAATGTTGCAGAGCTTTTTCAGGTCGTCCTCGAAAAAGAAATGAGGGCTGCGAACGGTCTTGTTCAACACTCGTCCAGACAAGTGCAGAGATTGCAGAATGTATCCCGCATTCAAATTCAAGTAGCGGTAGGCTCGTTCGCCCAGCAAGTTGCAGGCTTCCTTCAGGTCGGCGGTGAGCAGCACAGCAAAGGCGGCGCCATCAGCCTCTTCGGCGGCGGCATGGCACTTGGCAAACTTTTTCATCATCACCTGGCCAGACTGCATGTAAATGGACTTGCGCACAGGCACATAGCGGTACACGCCAGGGTACACGAACATCACGTCAAAGGTCACCAACCAGATTTTCAAAAGACCTGCGCCAAAAAGATTAATTTGTCCTAATTCCAGCCAGCGCATAAAACTGGAAAAATCATCTAGATCCATGCTGGATTTTCTGAAGGGCACATGCTTCAAATTTGCCGTACCCAATTCCGCCAAACGGCTAAAATAGGATTCATTGGAAAACTTGGCGGGAGTCAGGGGGAATTCGTCACCGGGCAATGCCTGAGTCGCCAAACGCCTAACTCGAATACAGCGACTCAGGTCTGTAATGCACTCCCCATGGCATTGTTTCATGAAGCGCGACGGATAACGAGCCAGCGCATCGTAATTAGCAAACAAATCCATGGAAACACCAGTCATCACATCCATTTCACTGCGGTTGGAATAAGCTGCTTCACCTACACCATCATCTACGGAATTATAGGCAACTTCACAATATTCTGGAAAAACCGCCAGAGCTGCCAAGGGAACTTCAGTCGCTCCCAGTTTCAAGGCTACAGAAACATCGTCGTCAACGAAACCACCGAGTGCAAAGGACTTTCCGCCCTTCGACTTTGCATGCAGAAGCACACTACCCACGCAGGCGCCAACATCACGCTGCACCTGGGAATAGGCAGATTCCTTGTAACGCCAAACAGCTCGTTCCAGAATTCCTGTAAAAATGTATAGAATCGGAGTATCCAGAACAAAATCCTTATCGGGGAATGCGGCAGCAATCTTCTTCATTTCATCCTTGCCGCCGATTTTCACCAACTGTCCCACTACTCCGGGCAGGGACGACTGCGAATTTCCATCAAAGGCATATACGCCATCTGGAAAACTTCTTCCACGCAAAATCACATAAACGCCAACGGGCTTTATTCCGTCACCCGAAACAAAGCCATAACCGGGAATTTCTCCTTCATGGACATCGATCCGATCACAGCCCTTATAACGTCTATCGGCGATTTTTTGATTTTCCCAATGAAGCACAATGGGGTCCGCAACAGCCTTTGATGCGTACTTGATCGACTCGTGGTATGTTTCGGAATAGAAGTTCATGGAAAACAGTACTAAATATATAAGTATTTTCTACGCAAAATACGCCACCATTTAGTACAGCAAATGTCAAAATTAGCGAAAAAATATACTTTTTATGATTTTTTAAAGATTAGATTATAGGACTAAAGGTTAAAATGAGGTTGTAATGAATATTAACTCCAAAATCAAATCTGTAGTGGCCCTGTCCGCAGTGGCCTCTTTTGCACTGCTGGCAACCGCTTGCGGCGATGACTCCAGCAGCGGCACCACCAAGGACCCCATTGAGAATCCCGACCTTCCCAGTGACTCCACTGCGACTACACCCAGCGACTCTACTGCAGTTGTCCCCGGTGACTCCACCGCAGCCACACCCGACGATCCTTCTAACGTCACTCCGGGAACAAATCCGGACGTAACTCCGGGTGTCATTGAAGAGTTTGCTCCCAAGGGCATTCTGATTGACGACTTTGAAGACGGCAACGGCGAAACCGCACAGGGTAACGGCTGGTTCACCTACGACGACCAGACCAACGGTGGCGCTTCCGTGATTGAAACTGCTGTTGGCGAAGAAGGCTACCCCGTAGCCGTTCCTGGTGGTTACAATTCCAATTACGGTTTCCAGGTAAATTACACCTTGGATAAGGGCGATTACCCCTACGACCCGTACGTAGCACTTGGCGTCGCCATCAGCGCAGAAGATTTCTCCAAGATTGGCGGCATTCACTATTGCTACATGGGTGGCAAGCACACCGTTCGCGTCGAAACTTCCGATGTAACCGACTACGATGTTCACGGCTCTGTGATGCCGGCATCCACCAGCGCATGGAAGTGCGTCGATGTTAAGTTCCGCGACCTGTCCCAGGAAGGCTGGGGTACAGCTGTTCCCTTCGACAAGGCTAACATCAATCAGATTAGCTTCCATATCAAGGGCGGTTCCAAGGTTACCACCGGTTCCCTCATCATTGACAACATCGCCTTCCTTGACGAAGACGCTCTCCCCGCAGACGTTGCCGACCTGACCAAGAATGAACCAGTCATTCCTGAAGTCACCATTGGCGACATTACCATCAGCAACCCGCTGCAGGAAAAGGCCATGAAGTACCTGAACAAGGGTGTAAACTTCACCAACTGGCTGGAAAATGCCGATGGCAAGTTCAAGAAGTTTGAATTCGGCGAAGACGACATCAAACTTCTCGCCGGTTACGGATTCAAGTCCCTGCGTCTCCCCATCGACCTGGACCTCTACGTGACCAACAAGAAGGACTTCCTTGCAGGTAAGGCCGACAAGCTGGAATTCGATGACGACACCCTGTTCCTGGTTCTCGACTCCTTCGACAAGTGGACCAAGGAAAACGGCATGTCCTTCGACATCGACTACCATGAATATGACAACAGCTACAACAAGGAATCTGCAGACGACTCCACCTACATCAAGATGATGGCTGGCGTATGGAAGCACGTTGCAGAACATTTCGCCACAAGCGAACGCGAAGACATCTTCTTCGAATTGCTGAACGAACCGGACATGAGCGCTGGCAAGGTTACCGCAGCCCAGTGGACTGTTGCAGCCCAGGCCATGATCGACGCAATCCGCGAAGTGAACAAGAAGCACTCCATCCTCTTCGGTGATGCTCAGTGGTACTCCATGAGCCTCCTCGCCAAGCGTACTCCGTTCACCGACGACAACATCATCTACGTAATCCACACCTACGAACCCTTCGTGTTCACTCACCAGGGCGGTTCCTGGACCGATTACGCAGCAGTCAAGAACATTCCGTTCCCCTACAGCGTTGAAAAGTGGTCTGAATACTCCGCTGACTTCGGCGTTAGCGCAGCCAACAAGAGCAAGGTTCTTGGTGCCATCAAGCAGTACTACAAGACCGGTAGCAAGGAAGCCATTCTCCAGTCTGTACTCAAGGCCAAGGAATGGGCTGTTACAAACAACGTTCCTGTGATTATCAACGAATTCGGCGCCCTCCGCGACAAGTCTGACGCAGAATCCGTGCTGAACTACTACAAGGCCATGGCAGAAATCTGCGACACCCTGCAGATTCCTTGGACTCACTGGGGCTACACCGGCGGCTTCTCCGTTGTAGACAACGACGGCAAGCTCTATGAAGGCTTGGCCGAAGCCATGAAGCTTACCGAAGCTAAGTAACCTAGACTCGATACTATATCTGGTCTAAGTATCATAACCATCGTGATTATGAACATGCCGTTTCCTTTTGGAGACGGCATTTTTTGTATCTTGTAGCAGAATAAACGACCCATTGGATTGAATTTTGAAGAACCTGAAAAAGATCATTGCCGCAACCGCTTTCTGCGCCTCTGCCACGTTTGCAGTTCAGTTTTACGGTAACCAAAGCGACATCCGTTGGAAAACGGCGGGAACGGAACATTTCCAGTTCCATTACCCTGCTGAATACACAGACCACGCATCCAAGGCATCCGCCTATGCAGAAGCCGTTTACGACAGCGTTGTAAGTCGTTACCAGAAAGGTTTAGCCGGTCGCGTCAACGTCACTTTAAACAACGCCCTGTACAGTAATGGCAGTGCCGTTCCCAGCGAGAACGCCCTTAACCTTTGGCTCACCAACTGGGATTTCAAGGTTCGAAGCAGTCATGGGTGGCTTACCGATGTGGTCACTCACGAATTCAGCCATCTTGTCAGTATCGAAAGCGGCAGCAAGGTCAATCCCCACGTATACGGATTGCAGGTAAGCTACACGGACTACTACAACGAACGCACCACCAGCGATTTCGTTTCACTGTTGCCATTCACCATGCAGCCCCTCTGGCTTGCAGAAGGTACTGCCCAGTACGAATCCAGCCGCATGGGTTTTGACGGTTGGGACAGTCACCGCGACATGCTATTGAGAATTGCAACACTGAACGACAGTCTCATGTCTCTTGAATACATGCACGACTTCGCGGACAATTCCCTGCTGTCTGAACTGGGGCCCTACACACAAGGTTTCTCCCTTGTGCTTTACATAGACAAGCACTACGGCGAAGACGCTGTTCCCAAGATTTGGGCAAACCTTTCCAAGTACCACCGCATGACCCTGGACGGAGCCATGAGAGCAGTACTCGGCATCGGGGAACAGGAACTTTACGACAACTGGAAAAAGGAAATCACCGAAGCCTACCAGGCGCAAAAGGATTCCCTGGGTGAACTTGTCGAAGGAACCAAGCTTACTGCAGACGCCTACTGGCAAGACTTTCCTGTAGTTGCAGGAAAGAATATCTACGGCATATCCAACTTCGGTGGAGCCTGGTTTGACGGAAGCCTTTTCAAGATGCCGCTGGAAGACTCAACCAGTGTCACCCCGGACTCCCTGGCAAAGGATTCCTCCAAGACTGACAGCACAGAAACCGGCAACGTCGAAGTCGGCGAAGTCGACATAGAGGGCGCAGACAGCACAATCAATATCGGCGACTACGCAAAAACCGGCTTTAAGGCCAAGAAGGCTTGGTTCGACAAGGGCATCGACGTCTACGAAGACTCCTCCCGCGGCCCTATGCTGGCCTACGTTACCTACCAGAATCGCGACCGCGATGGACACGCCCATTTTGACATCGCCATTGCAGACACAAACAAGAACGAGACTACCGTTACCTACCTGGCGGACGCAGTCTACCCCGTTATCGACCCTACGGGCAAATCCGTCGTATTTGTGCGCCGTCCCCAGGGAACAACACGCTTTATCTTGAGCAAGGCAAAGTTTCCCTCCGACTTGAAGGATTACGCCGTCGAAGATCCCGAGGACATCTACGTCCCAGACGAAAAATTCAACTACTACAACATTTATAGTCCCAAGTTCAGCCCCGACGGAAAGCGAATCGCATTCAGCTATTTCGACAACGAAATTCGCGGTATTGCGGTTATCAATGCGGACGGTAGCGGATTCAAGACCGTAAGCAATCCGGACTATGACGAACGAGACGTAAACTGGCTTGATAACGACAAAATTGTCTTTGCAAGCAACAGGAACGGCATTTTCAACCTGGTTGAAAAGAGCCTAAGTTCAGGCATCGAGCATCCCCTGACAAACGTAGTAGGCGGCGCTTTTACCCCGGTTCTTGCAGGAGACACCCTTTACTATACTAATTACGACAAGGACGGATTCTCCCTGTACAAGCTGGCCTACAGCATCTTTATTCCCGCCAGCGCAGACACGACAATTTCTGTGACAGAACGTGATTCAGTAATCCAGATTGCAGATACCACGTGGGCCAACTGCACGGAGCAAAATCCTGCAGATTCCCTTTCCGCTGATTCTGTTTCCGCAGATTCAACTTCTCCGGAAACCTATTTTGCAGAAAAGAACCTCCTGGCAGACTCCACAGCCAAGGACAGTTTACTCCTTATTCAAAAAGATTGCATTTCTGTTCCATCCGTCGCACACCGTGACAGCACCATCAAGATTCAGGACACCACAAGAACGATTACCCCGAAGGAAGGTACCCGGGAAATCGTCCTCCATGGCACACTTCCCAAGCGCGTAAAGAAACCTCTTGAACTTCAGGATCGTGAACTCGGCGGAATTGAAGAAGATTACAAGCCAATTCCCAATGTACCCCTATTTGTCCCCATGCTGGTGTTTAACGAAAATGCACCTGACCTGACCGTATTCGGCGAAGGCAAGCTCAAGACAAAGGCTGGCCTCGCAGTTGTTCTTAGCGATCCTCTCAAGAAGAATACCGTACAAATGGGATTATTGCTGGAACTGGGAGCAGGATTCGACTACATCAACAGTTCTGGCTTGAACCCCGAACAGGAAAAGGAATTCTTCGTCTCCTGGGAAAACCACAGTACTCCGTTAGACTTTGGCGTTTCCTATACCTACGCAAACTACACTAGTAGAGATACCGTTCGTTACGAAGACGTCAGAGCTCATGGGGGCGACAGCATCGGCACAAGCAATTACGCCATCCCCATGCAATCGATCGTCGGTACAGCCGGCTACAGCATTTTCAAGACAATCGATACCCTGCAGGTCGCTGTAGGTTATGACTGGGCCAACTTCAATCTTTACGAAGACCAGTTCGAATGGACCTACCAAAAGCGTCTCAGCGCCATGATTGCCCTGGGTCTTTATGGCGACCAGGAAGGTGAAGGCGGAACAGGAATCAGCGGCCAAGGCAACGGGCTTTTGCTCTACTACCAGTACGCCAACAGCGACCTTTACCGTCCGGGAACCTTCTCCGAAAGCTTCACCGTAACATCCAGCGGCTCCATCAAGCCCAAGTACAGAAACTTCAACATCAACGAAGTCGGCGTCAACCTCTACGGAAGTCTTCAGAGTCCCTGGACCGGCGCCCGTCTAGCCGCCGGCGGTAAACTTAGCGGCATCATCAAGTGGGATACCGACGCCAAGGAAGACACGCTGGACTCCTATTACTACAGCCCCCTGTTCCTGGAAGGCTACCCCTATCTTCGCAGTTCAGAAGACTACACCTTGGCCGGAACCAAGACCGCCATGGCTGAAGTCCATTACCTCTTCCCCATCTACGACGACTGGCGTAAATCCGCCTGGATCTTCAGCACACGTAGTTTCTACTTTGATTTGTTCGCACAGATCGGTGCAGCATGGACCGGCAAGTGGATCGACAGCGACAAGCTTACCGACCATCGATTCTGGGACAGGGATGTTGGTTTTAGCCTCCGCTGGAGCAACAAACTGTTCTACAGCATTCCCTTCGACATCAGCCTTACGTTGGCAAGAGGTCTTAGCCGCATTGGAGAAGACGACAACTTGAAGGGCGGAAAGAAACTTACCCCCATAGACCTGCCCATCATTCCCGAAGCGGCAGCCCCCACCAGAATCAAGTTTGCCATCGGAATGGGCTTTGCCAATACCTGGCAGTAAGCTATTTACTGAACAAAAGAAAAGCCGCGAACACGCGGCTTTTTTTTTACTTCTTGATAGCTTTTGCTTCTCCAGGAAGCAATTGGCCAGGACTGGTTCTCTGTCCATCTACTCCCGTAAAATTGGGATTGTACACTTTCATCTGGGAGCGTTTTAAATCTGCCTGAATATCGGTCAGATGCATTTCCCATTGACGCATAGCCTCATCCAGTTCCGCGCGGGCATTAAGCATGAGTTCCTTCAACTGACTCAGTTCCAGCATACGGTCTCGTTTCATCATCCACAGTTCTTCTTCCTCGGGCATTCGCTCGATATTGAACAGCAGATTCAGATAGTTTTCTTCGGCTTCCTTATAGGCGCTATAGGTTTGGCGGTACACCAGATAGCGATCGTCTACCATAGTCTGCTGAGGAGACGGATGAGTCGCACATCCCGCCAAGGTCATCGCGGCAAAAGAAATCGCAAAAAGAAACTTTGAAGACATATGTGATCTCGTCAAAACGGAGTTCAATGGATTAACTCTATTCCTCATCACCCGGCTTTTTCAACTCGTAGAGCTGTTCCAGGGTAATCAGGCTCTTAAACGTTGCGGTATCCTTTGTTGCCGGATTTACCATCGTATGAGTTCCCTGCTTGGAAATATGGACAATGCAAGGAATACCCGTCTTGGGTTCAACCATCACTTCGTACGCTGTAATGTATTCGCCCTTCAAACCAGTATTATAATGCTTATACTTTTCAGGAACAATATTGCTATTGACATGTTGCTCCCAAATGTAATAGGGGAAATGTTCGGTGTCCTGCATGTAGACTACGTAGTCGAGGCAACGTCTATGGTCTCTGTTTTCAAAGCCCTTCACCACCACGGAATCAATCTTGATCAAGGCATAGTTTAAACGGCCCTGGTCCTTTAGCAACTGGGTAATGTTTCCCTTGGTAGGAACTGTACCCGAAAGCAGATGTTCCATTTCCCAGCGCTGTTTTTCAAGTCGCTTCAAGTGAGGCTTGAACTCAGGATTCAGCAGTTCTTCCTTCCACTTCTTAGGCATGGGAGTTTTTTCAACCAGGGAATCATAACCTTCAAGAAGTCCGTCAATGCTCAGAACTTCACGATCAATTGCAGCCAAGTCCACAGACTGAACTCGCCAAGCCAATTCCGACGGCATGTAATTCTTAAGGTACCCACGGGAATCGTTCATCACATACTTACGATGAGCCTTAATGGTATCACCTGCGTTGGAATAGGTCATCTCCGTAAACACTTTTACTTCCGTACCCACGCGTTCTTCCCCCTGTTCATCAATAGTGGAGAAGAAACCGTTTTCAACAACTTTTACCGTTGTCGGTTCGGAAACCTTGTAGCTAACGGTTACTTCATCAGAGGAGCAACCGGCAAGCATTAAAAACGGAAATGAAAAAGCAGCAATCTTTTTAAGCATAACTAAGACCGTCCCATTAAAATCTACAGAAAATCGTATTTTTCAAAATACAAAAAGACCAACAAAAAGTTAGCGGGTCTTGACCAGGGAAATTTCCTTCTGGGCAATTACCTTTCCATCGGCGCTGAATTCTATAACCACAGAACCCGGCTGTCTCTGACGGCACATTTCGCGAGCTGTCATCAAACCTCCGTGCTTGGATTTACCTTGCAGCGTATAGGAATCATTTTTCTCGGACACAGAAACCTCATGAGACCAAAGTTCCTTGCCCTTATTTGCCAAGGAGCCTTCGTAAAAGGAAGTCTTCAGCTTGGTAAAGTCAAAACTACGGCCATACTTGAGCTGGACAATCAACTGGTCAGCCAAGTCAAATTCACTGGTGGTATCTGCTACAACCGAGGAACCGGGATTCCAGTCACGGCCGCAAACTATGGAAGGTTCCTCAGAAGAACAACCGATAAGGAATGCAGCAACAGAAACAATAGACAAAAAGATCTTTTTCATGTTAAACCCTATACCCATCTAATTAAAACCAGAATCGCAGACCTATGCGGAAATAGAAATCCGGAAGCTTCCACTGCACTTCGGAATCATCATGGCCAGCGTCATCATCCCACCAGACAAAATGAAGTTCCCCAACCGGATTCAATTCGAGAAAGAGTTGAAGCGGAATAACAGGGAATTCCCACTGGAAACCACCTACGACACCTGCTCTAATGGCAAGGCCACCTTCATCCCAGTCCGTTTTAAATTTGTCATGATACCATTCTTCGTCCCACCAGCCAATACCACCTGCAGGACCGGCATAGAAACCCATACGGCCAATATCACTGGGCATGTTCAGAAAGAAGTTCCAATAGTAACCGATGTAGGCACCAAGGGAATTATCTCCGTTGCTCAAGTACAAATGAGCATAGATATCCCACACGTTCGCATCTCCGGCACGCATCTGGAAATCAAGACCGGCGTGTTCACCGTGATTTCCACCCTGAAGCCAGCCGCCAACGGCCATATTCTTGCTAGAAGCCGGACTTGCCGCAAAAGAAACTGCAGCAAGCATCAACAGAGCAACAAAAAATCTTTTCATAAGACCTCCGTTTTTTCAAATTAGCAAAACCCCAGGTTAAATAGAGTTAACACATCAAAAACTGAGGTTATGAAGGCCTCTTAGCGACTTAGAACAAACAACATTTCCAAGTGAGGAGTTTGAGGATAGAAGGCAAAGCCCTCCGCATGCTTTAAGGAAAATCCCGCGGCAGCAAATTTTGCGTAATCCCTAGCCAATGTAACCGGGTCGCAGGAAACATAAATCAAACGGTTGACCGAGCTTGCAACAATGGCGTCCAGAGCCTCCTTGGGAAGACCAGTTCGAGGCGGGTCAACAATCAGAGTCGCCGGAGTATCCACAACGTTCTCTACAAGCCATTCTTCTGCGGGAGCGGAAACGTTTTCCGCCTTGCCTTCAAGATTTATCTTGGCATGTCGAAGACATCCATCCTCACGTTCCACCGTAGTGATTCGCTTAAACTTGTCCTGCAAAATGGACGCAAAGAACCCGACTCCGCTAAAGAGGTCTATCAGCCATTCATCGTTTGCTTCGCCATTTGCCAAGCCCTCGTCTACCGCCTTACGCACAGACTCCACAAGTTCAGGAAGGAGCCCCAGATTGCTCTGGAAAAAGACCGAGGCGTCGGACCTAATTTTCTTTCCAGCAATTTCCACCACGGAATTTGCGCACTCCTTGAATGCAGTAGAGTTCATTCCCCGATAGAAGAAAGAAACTTCCCCCTTGCCATTGTCAAAGATGTTGACATCAATCTCTCGAGGAGGCATCCTGTCTTGAAAAGACCTTACAAAAGCTTCACGAGCAGATTCCTGCAGGAACTTGTTGAGGGAATCTGTCAAAACCGGGCAGTTCTTAAAGGGAATGACATCGTTACTTTCCTGCTCGCGGAAAGCAAAACGAACCATGGGCGGTTCGCCATCGAGGGGCTTGCCGAACATGGCAACCACACGGGCGCGATTACGATAGCCCCAGGGAGAACCATGATGGATCTTGAAATCCAGCGGCAGCTCAGCATGGGCCAGACGCTTGAAGTTTTCGCGTTCCACCTGTTCCATGTACTTCACCTGTTTCTCAGGATCCAGGTGCTGCAGGCTGCAACCACCACACTTGCCATACAAAGGGCAGCGCGGTTTAACACGGTCTGCACTCGGTTCTAAGACATCGATACAACGGCCCTTGGTAAAATCCTTCTTCTGGAAAGTCAAACGAACCTTACAAAGTTCTCCCGGCAATGCGCCAGAAACAAAGCACACTCGACCATCTTCCAAACGGGCAAGCCCATCGCCCCCCTGCACCATCTTTTCAATACGCAGGGTGTATTCCTTAGGGGCTGCCGCTACCGGCTTTCGGGAAAATCTCTTTCGATAATCAGCCATACTTAAGCACGTCTTATAGTCGGGACACTAGCCAGAAGTTTCTGGGTGTATTCGTGTTTTGGATTGACAAGCACATCATCGGCAAGACCTCGTTCAACAACCTTGCCAAAATACATCACCAGGACTTCGTCACTTAGGGCGCGAACAACTTGCATGTCATGACTGATAAACACAATGGATAGGCCCAAGTCATTACGCAAGTCGTCCAGGAGATGGAGAATCTGCGCCTGGACAGAAACATCCAGGGCGCTGGTCACTTCGTCGCACAAGAGCACCTTGGGTTCCACCATCAAGCTACGGGCAATACACAGACGCTGTCGCTGGCCGCCGGAAAATTCATGGGGAAACTTGTCCAATGCTCCAGCAGGAATAGAAACTCGTTCCAACAGTTTCTTAGCACGTTCCTGCGCTACATCAAAGCTTACTCCGCGGGCTGTTACCGGAGCCGTCAGGATTTCACCCACGGTCTGCCGCGGATTCAAGCTGCTAAAGGGGTCCTGGAAAATCATCTGCATCACATCGGACACACGGCGGTTCTTACCCACCAGACCATTTCGGACAGGTTCTCCAAACAGCTTAATCTGCCCACCCGCTATAGGATTCAAGCCAACCAAGGCTTTAACCAGTGAAGACTTTCCACAGCCGGACTCTCCTACAACACTCAGGATTTTTCCCTGAGGAAGCTTAAAGGACACATCGTCTACAGCGGTAAAATAACTCTTGATTTTGCTGAATACGCCACCTCGAACGGGAAACTTCACCGAAAGGTGATCCACTTCCAAGGCAAAGGGCAAATTTTCTTTGTCAACACATTCCATAGTGACTTGGGGATACCCGGCAGGACATTTGCCTACTGGTCAACCTCTCCATCAAGACTAGACAGCGCTTCTTGGACATTCTTCTCGGTTTTCAGCAGAATTTGACGGCACTTACGAAGCAATTCCGTCGCTTCCTGAACCTGTCCGGCAAGCTCGTCAATTTCCATTTCCGAGTTATCGATACGTTCAAGGATGCTTTCCAATCGATCCATGGCGTTTTTGTATTCAAAGTTTTCCTGACTCATAGCCAGAATATAGTACATTTATGGAAGTGAGTTTTATTCGAGACCACATTTGCAGACTGTTTAAGCTCGGGCCCCTTCTTTTGGCAGGGTGTCTACTTTGGGGCTGTCTAGATATACCAAGCGACCCCGACACCAGTTCCCTGGTGACCTCCGTAAGCATTTTCGTTGAACAGTACGGAAAAAAGGACTCCACCTATTTCAAGATTAATTCCAATGACTCCGCAGCCATCGTTGCGAAGGTCCATCCGCAAAAAGCACAAAAAGACCTTCAGTTCTACTGGATAAACGGAGGCGAAATTCTTGACAGCGGATCCACCTACCTCATTTACATCAAGGAGTACCCCTTTGTACCAGACAGTCTGGTCATTGTCGACAAAGAAGGAAACAAGATTGGCCAACGTATACGACTGATCGTAAACGCACCACCTACCTTGAGTCCAAAAACCGTTCCCGCCGATGGAGACACCATTGTTGCAAGCAGGGACACCCCAATCCAATTCCAATGGAAATCCTTTGACCCTGACTACATAGACCATCTGAGCCACACATTAGTACTGGATGGAGTTCACTATGAACTAGACGATATAACCAGCATTAAGCAATCAGGCTTTGGCAAAGGAAAACACCTATTCAAGGTCATCGTTACCGATGCATACGGTGACATGGATAGTACCCGAACTCAAAGTTTCTACGTTATCGCACCCAAGGAGAACAACTGATGAAAACAGTTCTGCTCCTTTTGGCCATGCTGATTCCAGCCGTTTTCCTAGGATGCGTAAATTCCGACGATTATCTCTTTGACGAAAATGACGCAAGGGATATCAGCATAGATGCCTTCATGACTGAATCCTTTGACACCGCCTACACCAGAAACAAGACTGCAACAATCTGTCCTGGGGATTCTCTCATTTTCCTTACAGAAATTTATCCGTCCAAGTCTATTCGAAGGACGAGATACTACTGGACTCTTGACGGCAAGCCCTTTGCCAACGAGTATAGTTTCAAGAACACCGTTACTGAACCGGGAAGTCATAAAATAGCCTTCGTATTTGTCGACTATTTTGGAGACACCCTCAGCGACACATTGCATCTTTACGTTGCAACTCCGCCTAGTCTAGTCACAGAAAACATTATTCCCGCAAACAACTCGCAGGAATTTTCCCCTAACGACATCATAAGCTTTGCCTGGACTGCAGACGACCCAGACAGCCTTTGGGATGTGTTCTACCATTTCAAGCTACAGGAAGCCAGTTCTGCCGGCCAGGACTCTTCAAAAATCCTGGTAGATACTGTCATCACTAAAACAAACTTTTCTTACCTTGGCGAATTAAAGCCTCTTACCAAGTATCAATGGGTTGTAAGCGCCTCCAATGAACTAAATCAGTCATCTCGGGACACCGTCTACGGAACACTGTTTACAGCAGGTTATGCAGGAGAAGGCGGGGTTCAAGGGAATCTTGCAGCCTCCTCCAACGAAGTCGGACTCAAGTATCACCTGATTCTCCAGGACTCCCTGGAACAGACCGTTGTTGATAAAATTCAGGAATCATCCGGATTCGGCCAGGCATTTTTTAGCATTGCGCCCCTGGTTCCTGGAGATTACCTATTGAAGGTTTCCCTAGATTCTTATCCAGACTTTGGGGAAGTTTCCACCCATGCCAAAGTTATCAATAACAAGCTAACCTTGTTAGACACGATTCGTCTCATCGACAATGTCAAGACCGCCATAAGACACGTCAGCAACAACGATTCCCTGGATATCGCTGACACCTTGAAGTTCATCGTAAAGGACGGCGGCGGAAAGGTTCTCTCATCTAGAATCAGCGTTCGTCTAGAATCCATCGTCATTCCAGAAATATTCCTTGACAACGACACTCTTGTTGTTCCTCTGAACTCGATAGGGGCAGCCCTGAATCAGTCCTGGAGCACAAGAACTCTCATTGTCACCACATTGGATATGAGCGGCAATAAGACAACCCGCACATTCTTCCTACGTCCAAACTCCACCTTGCCGGAGGTAATACAGTGAAAAGCCCTATAGCCCTGCTTTTTGCCCTACTTCTCCTGGCCTGTGGAGATAGTCACTACCTGGATGAATCCGACGTATCCATCATCAAGCAACAGGTATACGCAGTACCCGAGCACTTTAACGATGACATAGGAATTTACTTCCCGCCCACCACCAACGTGTACGTTGAACTTGGCCAAACAATCAAGTTTATTGCGGGTATCGCCGTCAACGGAGAGATTCACACAGATGACATCTTGTCCAACTACGTCAAAAGCATATTGTGGAACATCGACGGGGAATACTACAACATAAACAACCTAAGGCACACTTTTTCACAACCGGGCCACAAGTACGGATACCTTGAAACCGTAGATCTGCTGGGAGACACAATCCATACAGACCTAGACATCTACGTCAACAATCCAAACAGGGTTTCCATCAACTTTCCTTACAATGGTTATAACCAGGCAGAGCCTACATCAACCCAGCGATTGCCTCTACGATGGGACATCATCGGCACAGACGAATGGGAGCGTAACACCTGTGTCGTATACATGTCCGACTCCTATAAGGATGTTTGGTCCAGCGAAATCGGATCCGTAGATTGTAACGACCAGGTTTACCTGAATGGATCGTTAATCGGAGATTCCGCATCTCTTGTAAAAAAGGGCGTAAATCTCAAGGACACCAGTTTCACCACCTACTGGGCCGTCAAGCTGATCACGTCCAGCGAAAGTGGCCGAGAATACCGCGACTCCACAGAAATCCATCATTTCTCGACCAAAACCTTTGACGAGAAATATTCCACCGTAAAGATTCCCCTTGAACTTTCTAACTACAGGGACAACAGCGTCATTCTTACGAAAATCATCCTGCTTTCTGCTCAAGGTGACACTCTGCAATTCCTTTATAACACTCTGCCTTCGGATACAATTTCTGCAAAGGTAAAACCCCAATCAGGCCTGCGCATTATCATCAACGAGACCTATCGACAGGAATACAGGCCGGAATCACTCACCGTTGACGTTCCTCCAAGCACAATCCTTGTTACTCCCCCCGTAATCATGGTAGACAAGGACATCCCCCAGATTGCACCATATTCAACCGCCAATAGAATTCAATCCGGTCTCACATTCAACGTATACGATGACGGATCAGGAATCAACCCCAACAAGTTCAAGATCCTATACGGGAACGACACACTGAAGTATTCCTATCAGCAGCCATACCTGCGCTTTTCTACGCCTTGCGCATCCTTATGCCGCGTCACCATACAGGGCGAGGACTACGCAAGAAACAAACTACCCGATGTCTATTGGAACATTCACGCAACCAGAGACTCAGTTTTTCTAGACGGTCCTTTCCCAAAGGAGGACTACTAGCATGAGATTTTGCGCAAGAATCGTCTTGTTGATATTACTGAGCCTTACCGCGTTCTGCCTAGCTGAAGAACCCAAGAGAGTTCTACACGTTTCCACCATTCCCGGGAAGACCGACATATACCTCGGCAACATTCACCCTGATCACAGCGACCTTCCAAACTACAGGTCACCTTCCTTCATTGAGATTTCCGACAACGACCTTGAAAACGGACGAGTCCTTATTTCTCTCTTCAAGCCCGAATTTAGAGATACCTCCATCTATGTAGCCTTGTCTCCAAAGGACACGTCCTATCTCATTGTATCCATGACTCCTGTTTATGAGTCGTCGGTCATCGAGGACCAGAATCGAGAACTATCCAAGCGAAGCCGCAGATCCTTTGGCCATAAGATAATGCTTTCTTCCATAATTCCCTTCGTTGTTAGTGGTGCTGCAGGTCTTATAACCTTTTACGAAATCGACCAGGCAAATAAAGCCAAGAAGAACATAGAAGAAACGGTCGTATCTTCAGGAGATAAGCTAAAACAGACTCAATCAGATTTCAGAGACTACAAAGACAACGCAAAGTTGGCTAAAAAAACAGCCATTGCAGGCGCAATCACAGGCCTAGCAATGCTTTCCATTGGGTTCGTTTTATCGTTCTAGGCATTTTATGAAAAGACTTTTATCATTTTTTCTTCTGTTAGTTCTCGCACCCCTCAGTGCGGTACTTGCCGATGATCTTCCCGGCATAAGGGCAAATATTGAACTGGTCACCGGCACTAAGCAGACAGTTCAATTTCTAGGAGTCAACCAGGACACAGTCAGCCTTGGCGGTGTCATCCAGGGAAAGTTTACAGTCGTCCATATCCTCAAGGATCGAATCAAGAGCATTGTGGACGAACAGGGTAACGACCTGATGAACATATCCAAGACTCCAGCCGCCTTGTCTTCGGACTCAAGCAGCGTTGTCCAGGACAGCAGCCAAGCAGCAGAAGCACAACAGGACTCAAGTACAAAGCCCCTGCCGCAACCCGCCCCCGTATTCCTTGATTCCGTTCAAGGAAAGCATGTTTTTGTAGCCATGGAACATCGAGCTATCGATTCAGTTCTTGCAGAACAAATCACACCCATCATCATCCGTCTCCTGCAGGAATCTGGAACTCCTGTTGTTATCGCAAAGAGAACCGATTTCGGATATTGCCGCGACAACGCCTGCATCAAGGATTCTCTCGCCACCTATGGAGCCGCCTCCGCCTACCTGGGAAGAATCGCCCCAGCATCGTCCAACGATTCCATCAGCATCCAGGCAAGCCACTATTCCTTTATAGATTCAGCCAACCATGATGGCGATATCGCCAAAATGAACTTGTCCGTATTCAAGTCCATTAGCGATGCCACAAGCGGCAACAAGCTCAAGCATTTCATTATGCAGCTACAGGGCGAAGCTATTCCCGTTCAAGCAGCCAAGAGAAGCTACATTCACGTTGAAACCGATCCAGAAGGGGCTACCCTCGCCTTGTCCAGTCAAGGTGACATTTGCAGGACCCCGTGCACCTTTGCCACCAAGGATTCCGGGAAAGTAACCTTGTACGCCTACTGGGGCGTAGACAAGCAACTTTGGGGAGCAAGCAGCACCGTAAACCCCATTGGTTCCGACACCATCAAGATTTCCCTTAAGCTTAAACCCGTTCGCCCGGAACTGAGAGTTTTCTCCATTCCTGGAGATGCCGAAATCTACGCTGGTTCATCCCAACTTTCTATTGACTCCAAGCCCATCGGTCATACGCCGGACAAGTATCCTATCTACGAGCCGGGAATGTCCACCGTCCAGTTGAGAAAAGCCGGATACCGCGACACAATGGTTACCGTATTCGTCCCGCCCACCGAACTGACCGATATCAACGTGGAAATGGAACCGATACGAGACCTTGAAGAACTGAAAGCTCAAGAGGAATGGATTCACCAGCGCAAAGTATCACGAATCGGCAAGACTCTGATGGGAGCATCCATCGCCCCCATCGTTATAGGAGCCCTTTTCACCTACCTGGCCAACCAGGACTATGATGATGCCGATAAAATCAAGCAGGAACTGGAGCGCCCTGCTTCCTCTGCAGGAGCCACATTCCAGGAAAAAATCAAGGAAAACCATGATCTGGTAAAGAAGGGTGACCGAAAGATGATTGCAGGGGGATCCCTCATAGGAGGGGGGCTTATAATGCTAAGTGTGGGATTTGTCCTGGCTTTTTAAGCAAAAAATCCTTCAAAGCCTAAAAACACCCTAAAAAAACAAAGATTTTTGATTTTTTTGTTCCTCTCAAAATAAGAAAATTTAAATTTATGACGATGCGTAAACTTATTACCATATTGTCACTTTTGACAGCTGCAGGCTATGCCGCCGATTACGAACGTTCGAATTGGCGTACTCAGCTGTATTTGCAGGGTGAACCTGCGTTCTTGACTTTTGAAGGCGAGAACAAGCTTCTCGATGACGGTATCGATACCGAAGTCCTGACTGTTCCCGTATCCGTCGGTGCATTGTGGTCTCCGCTGATCACCCCGTTCTGGAAGGCCGACATTCCCTTCACCATCTGGCTTGGCGTCGAAGTAAACTCCATCCAGCTGGGTACCATTGAAGACAACCCCAAGTACACCATCAGGGACGACGAATACGGTGGTGACCGCAAGGGTGAACAGGACGACCGCGAGCTGTGGTTCATGACCTACGCCCCCTCCCTGTTGGCTGGTTTCACCGTAAATTTGGCCGGCGACTTTGACCTCCGCGTCCTGGGCGGTTATGGTCTGCACTTCTTCTCTTTCTATGACGACTACTCCGGTAATACTGAGCAGCATACCGAAGTCGCTCCCACCGCATTCGTTTCTGGCGCTTTGGAATATCGCATCACCGAAGCCTTCCAGGATGTTGATTTTAAGATTGGTCTCAATGTTCGTAAGGAATTCCTCCCCTACGAAGACATCAAGGCTAGAAAGAAGGACAGGAGCCCCAGCCCCTCTCCCTATTCCAGCTTGACCATGAGCAAGATTGAATACAAGTGGCCCGTACGCGTCGGCTTGGAACTGTCCTTTGACTTCGGCCGCGAAAGCCGCCGAGACCGCAAGATGCGTTTCAAGCTTCATGACCGCGACGACGTACTGCGCAAGAACAGCGAAGTCAAGGATACCTTGTCCGACTGGGACTGCATGGCCATTGAACGCGACTACCGCTTCTATCTTGACGAAGACGGCAATCTGCCCGACATGACTGAAGCATACACCCGCACCCAGTTTACCGACGTGCTTGAAAGCTACCTGGCATTCTGCCACCCGGCAGACCTTGCCACCAAGGAACAGCTTTACGCCGCCATGGATAGCAGCAAGGTTGAACTTAAGGAATACCAGGTCCGCCAGGAAGACGGCCGTTTCGAACAGGTCATGGCCTCCAACGACCCCGAAATGCTTGAAATGTTCCTCCAGTACTATCCGGATTCTCCCCGTCGTGCTGAAGTCGAAAACAAGCTGAGATCCTTAAGCGAATACGACAAGTTCCGCGTCATTCAGGCGCAGAACACCTTCAAGGCTTACCTCGCCTACCTGAACGACAATCCCAACGGGGCATTCCGCGACGAAGCCGAAGCAGGTATCTTTGAACTGGTCAAGTCCGGCAACCGCCTGAAAGACTACGAAATCTATCTGAAGCGCTTCCCCGAAGGCAAGTACGTTGAAGAAGCAAAGGCTGCACTCAAGAAGGCCAACGAAGATGCCTCCATGATTGAGTACCAGACAAACGTTCAAAACAGCGAACCTCCCGCAGTAGAAGCCCAGCCGGAACCCGAAGAACCGGTCGCCGAAGAACCTGAAGAAGAAGCTCCTGTCAAGAACAAGAAGAAGGGCAAGGCTAGCAAGAAAGACAAAAAAGCTAAAGCCAAGGCAAAGCCTGCCAAGGGCAAGAAGAAGAAGTAACTTACTCTAGCTTGTTCTAAAGTATTGAAGCGCGGCTGTTACCAGTCGCGCTTTTTTATATTTGCCATCATGATTTACGACGTAATTATTGACTGGTATAACGCCCACCTGAACTACGGCACCATCACACTCCTGATGACCGTAGAAAGTTCCTTCATTCCCTTCCCTTCGGAACTGGTGGTTCCTCCCGCAGCCTACAAGGCTCTGCAGTCAGACTCCGGCCTCAACATTTTCCTCATCGTCCTTTTTGCAAGCATTGGCGCCCTTATCGGAGCCTTCATCAACTACTACCTGGCAAAGTTCCTGGGACGCCCCATTATCTACAAGTTCGTAGACAGCCGCCTAGGACACTTCCTGCTTTTGGACAGCCAGAAGGTTGAAAAAGCGGAAGCCTTCTTTAGAGATCATGGCGCAATCTCCACCTTGGTCGGGCGATTCATCCCCGTCATTCGTCAGCTCATTTCAATTCCCGCAGGCATCGCCGGAATGAAGCTACTCCCCTTCACCATCTTTACGGCCATTGGCGCCATCCTGTGGAACGTCATCCTGGCAGTGCTGGGTTATGTGGCCCACGGCCAGAAGGACCTTATCCAGGCCTACAGCCACGAAATGTCCATCGGCCTTGTGGGACTTGGCGTACTGTTCATCGGCTACATGACATGGAACGCATTTAAGCCCCGCAAGAAATAATACCGGCAGACTTTTAACGTACAAAAGCCTCCCCTACGGGAGGCTTTTTGCATCCTCAATCCAGGGTTCGGTTACAGAGCCCTCAAGGCACCTGTCTCAGAATCCATGATATAACCGCGGACCACAATATCCTTGGGGACCAACGGGTGGTTCTTCACCAAGTCAACGGTTTCAAGAACTGCGGCATCCGTATCTTCAAATCCATGAAGCCAAGAATCCAGGTCGATTCCGCAGTGGCGCATCAAGCTAATATGCTCATCGTCTACGCCGCGTTCCTTCATCAAGTGAAGCATTTCCTGGGCATCCATGCCCTGCACGCCGCAACCGGTATGACCGATGATCATGATTTCGTTCACCCCAAGTTCGTAGATGGCAACAAGAAGGCTGCGGACCGTACTATCAAAGGGATTGGTAATGGTTCCACCGGCGTTCTTGATCATCTTCACGTCGCCATTCTTGATACCAAGGGCTGCCGGAAGAAGTTCCACCAGGCGGGTATCCATACAGGTGACAATTGCAATTTTCTTATCGGGATACTTGCTGGTAGCGAACTTTTCGTAGCCCTTACTAGCAACAAATTCCTTGTTAAAAGCAAGCATTTCGTTAATCATTTCTTTTCCTTCAGCAAGAATCCTGCAACAGACTTTTCACGAACAAAGATTTCCTTGGCGGCTTCCTGAACATCCGTAGCGCTGACCTTGTTCAATTCATCAGCCCACTGCAAGAAAATGCGATAGTCTCCATACATTTCGTACCAGGCAAGCATGGTAGCCACGTTTTCCATATCCGTAAGGCTACGGACAAGGCCTGCGTAGGCACGGTTCTTCACCTTTTCAAAATCACGGGCGCTCACCGTTTCTGTCTTAAGCTTTTCCAGTTCATCCCAAACAACAGCCTCCACCTTAGCAGGATCTGCATCGGGGCGCATGGTCACACGAACACTGAACTCGCTGACATACTTGTTGGGGCTGTTGCTTGCGCTAACACTTACAGCCAACTTTTCCTGCTCCACAAGCCTCTTGTAAAGGCGACCAGAACGACCGTTCAGCACACCTTCTGCAATGTCCAGAGGATAAAGAATCTGGTTTCCAACTTCCGGCGTCTTGAACACCAAGGTAAACAAGTTCGGAGCATCGGGACGCTTTACCGTCAAGCGTTTTTCGCCGACCTGTTCCGGATCGCGGATTGTCAAGGGCGGGAATGTTTCCCCTGCAGGAATCTTTGCGAAATACTTCTTCACCATTTCCATGGTAGAGGTGGTATCAAGATCTCCCGCAAGAACAAGAATCGCGTTACGAGGCTTGTAGTACTTGCGATAGTGTTCATCAGCCATTTCACGAGTCAGGTTCATGATATCGCTGGGCCAGCCGATGGTAGGAACACGATAAGGGAAAGCCTCATAGATCATGGAGTTCAAAGTCTCATAGAAACGACCCGTCGGCTTGTCGTCATAACGCATACGACGTTCTTCACGGACAACGGAGCGTTCAGAATAGAATTCGCGAAGCACAGCATTCTGCATGCGGTCTGCTTCAAGCCACATAAAAAGCTCAATCTTGTTCTTTGGCAAAGTAACAATGTAGGCTGTCATCAAGTCCGTGGTAAAGGCATTCAAGCCTGTACCGCCGGCAGCCTGGTAAGCGCTCCACAGTTCATCTTTCACAAAGATCTTACGGTGTTCATTCACAACGGAATCATGTTCTGCAATCAGCTTATTAGCGGTTGCCGTATCACCAGACAAGACTGCGGGGCGAATCAAAGCCTGCAAGCTATCCTGGGTTGCCATGAACTTAGCGTCGGCAACACTATCCTGGATACCGACCTTCTTGGTGCCCTTGAACAGTTCGTGTTCCAGCATATGGGCCAGGCCAGACTTACCAGGGACTTCGTGAACGGAACCGGTTACGTAGAACAAGCGACAACTTACCGTAGGAGCCTGCTTATTGGGATGCAGCAAAACCGTAAGGCCGTTATCTAGGACTTCCTTATGGACCGGCATATTGACGGACGCCGCATTTGCATGGCTGGCCAACCCAAAGGCAGCCATTGCAGCAAAACATACTTTAACAAAAAACTTCATACCCATAAAGTAGAAAAGTATATCAAGGCGAGAGCAGCGGCGGGGCATTTATGCACCGACATTGCCGAGCCGTTATACTTTCTAAAAAAGTATATCAAGGCGAGAGCAGCGGCGGGACATTTATGCACCGACATTGCCGAGCCGCTATACTTTCTAAAAAAGTATATCAAGGCGAGTGTAGCGGCGGGGCATTTATGCACCGACATTGCCGAGCCGTTATACTTTCTAAAAAAGTATATCAAGGCGAGAGCAGCGGCGGGACATTTATGCACCGACATTGCCGAGCCGTTATACTTTCTAAAAAAGTATTTCGAGACGAGTGTAGCGGTTGAACGCGACCGCAAACCTTTTGTAAGCAAAGAAACCCGGGTCCATGACTCGGGTTCTTTTTTTCCGAATGTCAGCCCCCAAGACCGGGGCTTGCGCTTATGCAGAATAACATGGCCAATACGAGAACTCCACCGGCTATGGCGAGAATGCCCATGGTAGTGGAAAAAATGATTTCCGCGGCACTTGTTTTATTTTCCGCAGGCGCTGGTTCATCGTTGGATTCGCTCTGCTGGGAGGTGGAATCCTGAACAGATGCGGCTGTCCCGCTTTGGGCGTTGGTGGGATTGTTTGAGGATGAATTGACTAACACAGCTGTTCCACCGACAACGAGACCAGCAGTTGCTCCGACAGCGGGAGTGCAACCATTTAGGTTAACCAGTAATGCGAGGGATAACAAAGCGATTCGAATAAGCTTCATTACCGAATAATATACAAAAAAGGTTAAAGGACGAATCCTTCAACCTTTAAACTTGCGGTGCGAACCAGAATCCTGGAACCTCGCGCCTGGAGCCTCGAACCTAATTAGCCCAAGATCTTCTTTTCGTAGTCGCCCATGCAGTCAACGAGAGCCTGGACGCCTTCGATAGGCATTGCGTTGTAGATGGAAGCGCGGAAGCCGCCAACAGAACGGTGACCCTTGATCTGGACGAGGCCCTTGGACTTTGCGAATTCGATGAAGTCCTTAGCCATGTCTGCATCCTTTTCTTCGGAAACAACTTCGCGGTTGAAGACGAAGGGAACGTTCATGAGAGAACGGTCTTCCTTAGCAGCGGTACCGACGAACACCTTGGAGTTGTCGATGGCGCTGTAAAGGAGAGCAGCCTTTTCGCGGTTGATCTTTTCGATAGCGTCAACACCGCCGATCTGCTTGAGCCAGTTGAGGGTGCGGTTCATGGTGTAGACTGCGAATACCGGAGGAGTGTTGAACATGGAGTTCACGCCGGTCTTTTCGTCGAGATGAGTCTTGAAGTTCAGCATGGTGGGGATCTGACGATCGACCTTGCCCAGCAAGTCCTTACGGATGATGGAAACGGTAACGCCAGCGCAGGAGATGTTCTTCTGAGCGCCGCCGTAGATCACGCCGAAGTCTTCCACGTTCACCTTGCGGGCGAGGAAGTCGGAGCTCATGTCAGCCATGAGGAAGCCGGACTTGGGCTTGGGGAAGTTGTGCCATTCGGTACCGTAAATGGTGTTGTTGGCAGTAACGTGGAGGTAGGTTGCGTTGTCAGAGAGCTGCAGGTTCTTGTCGATGTGGTTGTACACATCAGCCTTGGTGGAGCAAGCAACGTTAACGTTACCGAACTGCTTAGCTTCCTTGAGAGCCTTGTTTGCCCAGACACCAGTGTCGGTGTAGTCGGCAACGCCGTCGGCCGGGAGGAAATTCATCGGCATCATGCAGAACAAGAGAGAGCAGCCGCCGCCGAGGAAAATGATATCGTAGTTGGCGGGAATACCCATGAGGTCGCGAAGGAGCTGTTCAGTTTCGAGGAACATGTTCTCGATGGGCTTTGAACGGTGACTCATGGAGAGAATGCTGATGCCGGAGTTTGCATAGTCGATGCATGCTTCAGAAGCTTCCTTGAGTGCTTGTTCGGGCAGGACAGACGGGCCTGCGCTAAAGTTATAGACCTTATTAGCCATGATAATGTTCCTTATTTGGGGGTTAAAACCTAATGGTTTTTTGACGGGGTAAAATTTAGTAAATGCGGGAAAAAATTGCAATTGTTAGTTACGATTTCTGAATTCCCAGAGCAAATTCCGCTGCTTTGGCGCAACTTCGCCGGGACAAAGCCCCTCAAAGTACCTGGAGTTTTTGGGCGTTCCCCCGGCTCC
>JAKSIF010000017.1 GCA_024398965.1 Fibrobacter sp.
ATGCTGAATGACGCCTTCCTGGGATTCTCTGCCGTGGCATTTGGCCTGGTGATTTGGCTTGCCATGCTCCTCATTAAAGACCCCAAGGGTCGTTTCCATAAGGTGGCATAAATGGATCGTCGTGATTTTATAAAGACTGTAGGCTCTGCCGCATTGATCAGCGCCATGGCTACTCCCGTTTTTGGTAAGCCCAAGAACCAGGAAGTGAAGGAAGCCGGCAAGGATGTTTCCAACGTCTATTTCACCAAGGATCTTTCTGCCGAAGGCCTCATCAAGTTGTACAACAAGGTGAACCAGAATATTTCCGGCAAGGTGGCCATCAAGGTTCACACCGGCGAAAAGAACGGCCCCAACATTTTGCCCCGCGAATGGGTGAAGGCTGTGCAGGCCCTGATTCCCAATTCCAATATCGTGGAAACCAACACTTACTACCATCCCAGCGACCGCGACACCACCGAAAAGCATCGCGAGACTTTGAAGGTAAACGGCTGGACTTTCTGCCCTGTAGATATCATGGACGAAGAAGGCACTGTGATGCTCCCTGTTCCTGGCGGCAAGCACTTTAAGGAAATGAGCATGGGCGGCCACATCGTGAATTACGATTCCATGGTGGTGCTGACCCACTTCAAGGGCCATACCATGGGCGGTTTCGGCGGTTCCCTCAAGAACATCGCCATCGGCTGTGCCGACGCCAATGTGGGCAAGAAGATGATCCACGAAAAGATGGAAGATCCGGATTACAACGCAAAGCCGGAACTTTACCCCAAGTGGAGCAATAGCGGCAAGCGCTTCATGGAAGCCATGGCTGAATCCGGCAAGGCGACTGTCAATCATTTCAAGGGCAAGATGTGCTTTATCAATGTACTGCGCCGTATGTCCGTGGACTGCGACTGTGCTGGCGTTGGCGCTGCCGAACCCACCTGCCGTGACATCGGTATCCTTGCTTCCACCGATATTCTCGCTGTGGACCAGGCCAGCGTAGACATGGTTTACAAGCTGCCCATTGGCGAACTGAAGGATATCAAGGAACGTATCGAAACTCGCGAAGGCTTGCATCAGCTCCCTGCCATGGAAGCTCTGAAGATGGGCAACCGCAAGTATCGTATCATTGAACTTTAATAAAAAGGCCGTTATGGATCGTCGTGATTTTCTTAAGGTTTCTGCGGGTGCCGTTGCTGTGGCTGGTCTTGCAAGTGCAGCAAACGCCGCTAACGCTGCTCCTGCAAAAAACTCCAAGGAGGACAAGGTGTCTACCGTCTATTTTACTAAGGATCTCAGTGCCGCTGGCGTTCTGAAACTTTACGAAAAGGTGAAGCAGAACATCTCTGGCAAGGTGGCCATCAAGCTCCATACCGGCGAACCTAACGGCCCTAACATTATTCCCCGCGAATGGGATGAAGCCTTGCAGAAGGCCATTCCTAACAGCACTATCGTAGAAACCAACACTCTTTACCAGGGCGGACGTTATACTACTGCAGACCACCGCAAGGCTCTCGAAGTCAATGGCTTTACCAAGTTCACCGTGGTGGACATTATGGACGAAGACGGCGAAACTCCCATTCCAGTGAAGGACGGTTACTGGCTCAAGGAATTGCATGTAGGCAAGCACATGCTGAACTACGATTCCATGGTGGTGTTCACCCACTTCAAGGGTCATGCCATGGGCGGCTTCGGCGGCTCCATGAAGAACATTGCCATCGGCTGTGCCGGCGGTCAGATAGGCAAGCGTGAAGTCCACATGAATACTTCCGACGTGAATGCCTCTGCCGATTGGATTATGGGTGCCAAGTTCATGGAACTGATGGGCGACTCCGCCAAGGCCACCTGCGATCATTTCAAGGGCAAGATGTGCTTTATCAATGTGCTGCGCCGTATGTCCGTGGACTGCGACTGCGCTGGTACCAGTGCCGCGGAACCCACCTGCCGTGACATCGGTATCCTTGCGTCTACCGACATTCTGGCTGTGGACCAGGCCAGTATCGACATGGTGTACAAGCTTCCGCCTAAGGAACTGAAGGACCTGAAGGAACGAATTGAGTCCCGCGAAGGTCTGCATCAGCTTGATGCCATGGAACACCATAAGATGGGTTCCCGCAAGTACAAGCTGGTGGAAGTTTTGTAACTTTCCATTGAACGGAAATTTTTATAAAGCGTCGAGGTTCCCATGTCTCTTGGAATTCCAGAAATCATCCTGATTGTTGTTGTGGTTTTGCTGCTGTTCGGTGGCAAGCGCATTCCTGAACTGGCCCGCTCTCTTGGCCGTGCCCAGCACGAATACAAGAAGGCAAAGGACGCCCTGAAGGAAGAAGCTGAAGATTTGCAAAAGACCGTTGAAAAGGTCGGCGAAGCAGAAGCCAAGAAGGAACAGGGCTAAAAGGACGACTTTGGTGCGGCCAAGTCATCCTCGCGAAAGCGAGGATCTAGCTTCGGATGATCAGTAAAGATTCTCAGGAACAGACGTTGGTCTCTCATTTGGAGGCCTTGCGTACGGCGCTGATTCACTGTTTTGTGGCGCTAGGCATCGGGATTATCCCGATGTTTTTGTTGTCGTCCTATGTTCTTGACTGGTTCAGCGCAGAACTTGTGGCCCAGAGTGGTGCCACCCTCCATTACTTTTCCCCAATGGAAGTGTTCCTGCTGCAACTAAAAATCGCGGCACTTATGGATTGCGTCATCTGTTCTCCGTACATTGCCTGGAACTTGTGGAAGTTCGTGCTGCCGGGCCTTTACGAAAACGAACGGAAGTTTGTTCGTTCTATCGTGTGGATGACCAGCGGGCTTTTTGTTTCGGGCGTGGTGTTCTGCCTGGGAATTTGCTTTCCGCTGGTGGTGCGCTTCGGTATGAGTTTTGAAAGTGCGAACCTGCAGCCGATTTTCGGTGTAGAAAATATCGTTACCCTGGCGCTGTGGCTGTCTCTCGCCTTTGGATGCATGTTCCAGTTCCCGCTGGTGACTTACGCCTTGATTCGTTCCGGCGTTGTTTATTACGAAACCGTCTGTCACGCCCGCCCTTATGTGGTGGTGGGCATTCTTGTGTTGGCCGCATTGCTGACTCCTCCGGATATTATTAGCCAGCTGATTCTGGGCGCTCCCACTTACTTGCTTTTCGAAGCCGGCCTGTTTGCCGCACGAAAGTATAAAGGCGAACAGTTCAAGGAATACAACGAAGAAAATGCTCCGAACAGGGTGGAACCGAAAACTCAGGAATCGCGCAGCACCCAAGATTCCGCGACGCAGAAATCTGCAAATCAAGATTCCCAGGATGATGTGGACTTTACAAAGGCTTCTTCTCCGTATCAAGTTGGAACAGAGCGGAATGCAGACAAGTGGAAACCTAATTAATGATGGCTTAAAGGATTATGACTGAGCTGGAAAAAATGTTGGCAGGGAAAATTTATGATCCCGCGGATGAAACCTTGGCAAAGCTAAGGTCGAAGGCTCATGGATTATGCCTGAAATATAATCAGCTGCTTGAAACGGATTCCTCTCGCCAGAACATTCTTGATGAACTTTTGCCTCATAGGGGAGAAAACGTATATCTGCAAGGGCCCATTCAGTTTGACTATGGATGTAATACCTTTATAGGCAAGAATTCCTATGCCAATTTCAATTTTACATGTCTTGATTGTTGCCCTGTAACTATTGGTGAAAATGTTTTCTTTGGTCCTAATGTATCTCTGTTGACACCTATACATCCTTTAAGATATCAGGATCGAAATCCTTATCGCAGGGAAGATGGCGTTAACACGGATCGCGAGTACGCAAAACCGATCATCATTAAGGATAATTGCTGGATTGCGGGAAACGTTACCATATGTGGTGGCGTTACTATTGGAGCGGGCTCCGTGATAGGTGCAGGAAGTGTCGTAACCAGGGATATTCCTGAAAATGTATTGGCAGCAGGTGTTCCCTGCAAGGTGATTCGCGAAATTACGGAAGAGGATCGCCTGGAAAATCATCCGGAATTATTTTGAAGAATTTGACTATGAAGAACTCTCTTGCAAATGAACGTTATGAAGACATTGGCTTTGCCAAGCTGGATATCAGCCGTGAAAAACGTACTGGTACAGCCGAGGCAATCTACTGCTCCGGAAAAACAAAGGAACAGCTTCTGAAAATTCTCCAGACCTTCAAGGAGAATGGATGTTCCGTTCTCGGAACCAAGTGTAGCGCCGAACAGTACGAGTTTGTAAGAGCGAAAATGCCCCAAGCTTGCTATAACGAAACTGCAAAAATCATCTCCATAAAAGCGGTCAAGGGCGATCATTCCAACGCTTCAAAGAAATCAGCAAAACTGCGCGGAACAGTCGCGGTCTGCTGTGCAGGAACCGCTGATTTGCCCATCGCTGAAGAAGCTGCCATGACCGCTGAATTTTTTGGAGCCAAGGTTTCGCGACATTATGATGTTGGCATTGCCGGCCTCCATCGTTTGCTTTCCAAAATTGATGAAATTCGCAAGGCGGATGTGGTTATCGCTGTGGCTGGTATGGAAGGGGCGCTGGCTGGTGTCATTGCTGGGCTCGTAAAAGCACCCGTGATTGCAGTGCCGACATCCGTTGGCTACGGCGCCTCGTTTCAAGGTGTCGCACCACTTCTAACAATGCTGAATACCTGCGCCGAGGGCGTTACCGTGGTGAACATCGACAACGGTTTTGGCGCTGCCGTAAGCGCTTGCCGTATGCTGAGGATTAAGTAATTATGAAATATCTTTATCTGGACGGATCTTGTGGAATCAGTGGCGACATGACTGTTGCCGCCTTGCTGGATTTGGGCGCATCCCGTGAAAAGCTGGAGGCTGCCATCAACAGCATGCACCTGGATGGAATGCATTGCCACTTCGGTCGTGGAAATTCCTACAGTATCGCTGGAGCAACTTTTGATGTCCATGTGCATACCCATCATGGCGAAGAAAGCGCAGACCACGTGCATGCTCACGAAGAAGGTTACGTAGAACACCACCACGAGCATCACCACTCTCACGAGCATCGTCATCTAAAGGAATGTTACGACATCCTGGACCATGTAGCAGGTCATGGAACTCTTTCCCAGAATGCACTCGCCATTGCCAAGAAAATTTTTCTGATTATCGCCGAAGCAGAAGCAAAGGCCCACGGCGTCGCTGTAGAGGATGTTCACTTTCATGAAGTGGGCGCCATCGACTCCATCGTAGATATTATGGCGGTGGCCATCTTGGTAGATGACTTGCAGGAAACTCAAGGTGTTTCTCAAGTTGTGGTGACTGGCCTTAATGAAGGTACGGGTTTTGTACAAACCCAGCACGGTATGCTTCCGATTCCTGTTCCCGCAGTGGCAAGCATTGCAGAAGCTGCAGGCATTGCACTTCACATTACCGAAACCAAGGGCGAAATGGTGACTCCTACGGGTATTGGCGTCGTTGCCGCTCTCCGCACCTGCGAAAAACTTCCGGCCAACTACAAAATTTTAAAGTCTGGCATTGGTCTTGGCAAACGCGACTTTGGCCGCGC
Organism: Fibrobacter sp.; assembly: GCA_024398965.1. Taxonomy (NCBI): domain Bacteria; kingdom Pseudomonadati; phylum Fibrobacterota; class Fibrobacteria; order Fibrobacterales; family Fibrobacteraceae; genus Fibrobacter; species Fibrobacter sp. The sequence goes on from JAKSIF010000017.1 coordinate 5,487, forward strand.
CAATTTCCTTCGCGCCCAGATTATTGAAGATGTTAGTTCCACGGGCAATTCCCCAAACGACTTGAACGTCACCATTCTGGAATGCAGCATCGATGACGCAAGCCCCGAGGAACTTGGCCTTGCCATGGATAAGATCATGGAAACTGGCGCCCGCGACGTTCATTTTATCCCGTGCTACATGAAAAAGAATCGCCCCGGTATTTTGCTTCGCGCCATTGTAGATGGCGAAAAAATGGGGCAGGTTGAAACCGCTATTTTCAAGAATACAACAACCATCGGACTTCGTAGAATTCCCGTAGTTCGCAACTGCATGAGCCGCAGTTTCCTGGATGTTGAAACGCCCTTTGGAGTGGTAACTGTCAAGAAATGCGAACTTGGCGATATCGTGAAGTTTAAACCTGAGTTTGAAAGCGTCAAGGAAGTTGCTGAAAAGGCGGGAGTCTCCTTCCGTGAAATTTTTGACGCCGCAAGATCAAAAGCTCGTTAAGGAAGTATGAAACATCTATTTGGTTTGCTTTATGCCGCATTTGTGATGTGGCCTCTATGCGCTTGCGCAGATTCTGGTTCAAGTGCGGAACAGAACTCAATCGCTGTTGAAAATAGTTCATCAAGCGAACAATCCGTCCAAATTAGCAGTTCCTCATCGGCAAAAATTGAAATGAACAAAATCAAGATCACCATCGGCTCTCAAGAATTCACAGCAACTCTGGCAGACAACGCCACTGCCAAGGCATTTGCCGAACGTCTTCCCCTGACCGTTTCCATGACAGAACTTCACGGCAACGAATATTACGTCTACCTAGATTCCGGTTTCAAGACCACAGGCTACGCCCCCGACACAATCAAGAAAGGCGACATCAAGGTTTATGGTTCCGACTGCCTCGTCTTTTTCTACGAGACCTTCAGCAATCCAGGCTACAGTTACAGCGACATCGGAACTTTTGAAAATCCAGACAGTTTAAAGGACTCCCTAAAAGCTGGCGCCAAAAAAATCACAATCCAAAGTTTTTAATTCACGCAGCATTTTCATGGAGACACGCAAATGAAAAAAGTTCTCGTTATTTCTTCCAGCCTCCGTAAGGGAAGCAACTCCGACATTCTTGCAAAAGAGTTCGCCAAGGGCGCAAAGGACGCCGGTAACGAAGTGGAATACATTTCCCTGCAGGGCAAGAATATCGCATTCTGTCGCGGTTGCCTCGCCTGCCAAAAGAAGGGCAAGTGCGTCATCAAGGACGACGCCAACGAAATCACCGAAAAGATGAAGAACGCAGAAGTCATCGCCTTTGCAACGCCCATCTATTACTACGAAATGTGCGGTCAGCTAAAAACCATGCTGGACCGTGCCAATTCCCTTTACGCAAGCGAATACAAGTTCCGCGAAATCTACCTGCTGGCCACCGCCGCAGAAAATGAAAAGACCACCCCGAAGAACGCCATAAACGGAATCAAGGGCTGGATAGCCTGTTTCGACAACGTCAAGCTGAAGGGAACTGTTTTCGCCAGCGCCTTCGAGCCCAAGGAAACCGCAAGCAACAAGATCGCTCTCGCCGAAGCCTACAAGAAGGGAAGCAAGGTATAAAACGTCGCCCCCAACACGGTGGTAGGCGGCGTCCCTGCGAAAGTCATAAAGACAATTTAACGCTATTGTGACTTACTTCTCAAACAGGTTCTGTGCATTTTTGTACAGGACCTGTTCTACATTTTGAGAAACAATTTCTTGCAGATTTTTCTTTAGAATAGACAAGTTCTTTATCAGAACAGGTTCAGCGACGTAGGGATAATCCGTTCCATAAAGCAGATGTTCGGGAGTGGTAATTGTCAAAAGTTCACGAATAGTTTCTGGAGTTGCGGCCCCAGCCAAGTCGTAGTAGAAAGCTTCCAAATTCTTTGCGATGTCGACGCCTTTCAAATACCCGCCGTTATCAGGGCTGGGGCGCAGGCAATGTCAAAATGGAAGTCTGTATGCCGGCGGCATCCATAAACTTGATATGTTTTTCAAGATTCCACTGAGGAATGGGAAAATCTTCATCAAGAAGGGCATTATGTTTTTCCAAATAATCCCGATAGGATTTAGGAATCATGTGGGAATGGGTATCGATGGGTTTCTGTGCGTAAGTCATATTTGCAAGAACAAAGATTGGTAGGATTTTCAGTAAAAGCTTTTTCATAAACCACAATATAATACCTAGAGTTCGCTCAAAGTCAATGGGTAGAGCGCAAAAAATCGCCACACATTTTCAGTGGGCGACTTTTCTAGAAATTGAATTTATGTGCTATTGCGAAAAGTTGAATCTTATCGCACAAAGTTCATGGGCTGCCAGGGTTCCTTGGCTTCAACCTCTGCGGTGCCGGTGGCGAACTTTTTCAGCATAAAAGCCATGTTGTTTGCCAAGGTACGCATGGTCTGCATGCCTTCTGTATCTTGGGCGGATTCCGCTTCATTGCGGCCGTAGGCGATGTTCCAATACTGGGAAGTAACGATAGGCATGTTCAGCATCTGGAAAGGCATTTGCAAAGTTTGGAATGCAGCAGACGCACCACCGCGACGGCACACGCAAACAGCGGCAGCGGGCTTGCCCTGGAAATATGCGCCGGCAGCGTAAGCCATGCGCTGGATCAAGGAAAGTACGGAACCGTTGGGCTGGCCCCAGTAAACCGGAGAACCAACAATCAATGCGTCGCTGGTTTCCATCTTGGCGATGACTTCGTTACAGATGTCTTCGTCAAAGGCGCAGCGGCAATTGCCCTTGGTCTTGCAAACGTTACAGGCAATGCAGCCACGAACGGCCTTGTTGCCGATCCACACGATTTCGCTATCGATGCCGTTCTTCTTCAGCTGTTCTGCAGCTTCGTTCAATGCGGTAAAAGTGTTGCCATTCTTGCGGGGGCTTCCGTTAATCAATAAAACTTTCATTTTGTTACCTCTGTTGCAAATATAATTTCTAGAATTTTTTGTGAAATTACCAGTTTTCAAAACGGCGTCCCGTATCCATTCCGCCAATCTTTTTCATTTCTTCGGCAGATAATTCAATGTCGAAGATGTTGAAATTTTCTTCCAAGTATTTGAGCGAATCAATTCCCGGAATGGCGATGTAGCCGGCCTGAATATGCCAGCGTAAATCCACCTGAGCTGCTGTTTTTCCGTGAGCTTTCGCAATTTCTTTCAGCGTAGAATTGCCAAGAGTTTTCTGGGTATTTCCGCGACCGCCGAGTGGATAGTAGGATTCCACAACAGTGCCGTACTTGGCCACATATTTCTGGAATTCCGTATTCTGGTACAGCGGATGATTTTCATTCTGCACAACTGCAGGCTTTATTTTTGCACCTGCGGTCACACGCTCAAATTCCTCTGCGGTATAATAATTGGAAATTCCGATGGAGCGAATCTTCCCCGCAGCAACGCCTTTTTCTAGAGCCTTGTAGACGCCGTCGTCATTAGGTCCCGATTGATGAACAAGCATCAAGTCAATATAATCCAATCCCAATGTTTCATTGGACTCGTCAATAGCCTTTTCCGGATTACGGTAATAGCCTGGCATCACCTTGGTAGTCACGAAAACATCTTCACGTTTCACAAGGCCATCCTTGATGGCGCGGCGAACGCCTTCACCTACGCCCTTTTCGTTGCCGTAATACTCCGCCGTATCAAAAAGGCGATAGCCCATCTTGATTGCTTCATAAACAGCATCCGATGCAAAAGAATCGCTCATAGTCCAGGTTCCAAGACCAAGAACCGGCATGGAGTAGCCGCTATTCAACTTGATTGTATTCGCACTTGGCACAGCCTCACCTCCACTGACCTGGGGTTCACTTTCCACATTTTTTGCTGCAACACTTTCGCTGGAGCAACCCAGCAAAAACGTCGCCGACGCCACAAGAAAACTTGAAAGGAGGTTTTTCATATTCATAATTTAACACCTAGAGTTGACTCAATGTCAAATCATTTTTTATAAAAAAAGAAGGCAGCAAGCCACCTTCTTTTCAAATGCATTTCGCAACGGTTCAAGTCGATTACTTCAGGTTGGTCTTGAAGAATTCGTCAAGTTTTGCAAAGGGAATCTTTTCCATGTTGTCGTAAAGATCCACATGAGATGCTCCAGGAATCACCAGAAGTTCCTTGTTGGAAGGATTTGGATTTGCCTTGATGCCTGCAGCAGGATTGCCTTCAACCATGTACTTGTAAGCATCCTTGCCGAAGTAGAAGGAATGAGCCTTGTCACCGTGCATTACGAGAACAGCGGAACGAATTTCGTTGGTGTAACGGAGGAAGCGGGCGTTAGCATAAGCCTGGGTGCCTGTAGCGTTCCATCCGTCGTTGGAATTGCCAGAGCGTTTGTGGTAACCGCGGGGAGTCTTGTAGTAAGCGAAATAATCCTTCACAAAATAGGGAGCGTCATCCGGAAGCGGGTCCACAACGCCACCGGCACGCAGGTAGGAACCTGCGGCGCGATCCTTTACGCGCTGGGCTGCGAGAGCCTTGCGGCCTTCGTAACGGGCTTCTTCATTGTCAGCAGAATCGAAGTAACCGTTGCCACCCACGCGGGTCATGTCATACATGGTGCTTGCCACAGTTGCCTTGATGCGTGTATCGGCGGCAGCAGCGTTCAAGGCGATGCCACCCCAACCGCAAATACCGATAATGCCGATGCGTTCAGCATCCACATTTTCCTGGGCGCCGAGGAAGTCTACAGCAGCCATAAAGTCTTCGGTGTTGATATCCGGAGAAGCTACACGGCGGGGCATGCCGCTGCTTTCACCAGTAAAGCTTGGGTCAAATGCGATGGACAAGAAGCCCTTTTCAGCCATGGTCTGTGCGTAAAGACCACTGGACTGTTCCTTCACGGCGCCGAAGGGGCCTGAAACAGCGATGGCCGGGAACTTGCCGTTTGCAGCAAGGCTTGCATCCTTCGGGATGTACATATCGGCAGCCAAGGTGATGCCGAAATTGTTGGCGAAGGTCACCTTCTTGTGATCCACCTTTTCACTCTTTTTGAAAACCTTGTCCCATTCTTGAGTCAGTTCCAATTTTTCATTCTGTGCCATAGTGGTCTCGTTTGCGGAGTAGTTTGTTTTTGCGGAAGCCTGGCTTGCATCGTTCTTGTCGCAGCAAGCGGTGAATAATGCAGTGCCCAGGGCGATGCCAATTCCTGCGGCAATTTTTGTAGTAATGTTCATGTTGTCCTCTTATTTAATGTTTAAACTTTGATGTCCTTGATTTTCTTTGCCGGAACGCCAGCCACAACTGTTTTGGGTTCCACATTTTTTGTTACTACGGCGGCGGCTGCCACAATGGCTCCATAACCGATTGTAACTCCTGGCAGAATAATGGCTCCAGCACCAATCCAGACGTTGTCCTCGATGTGAATCGGTTTAAAGACCATATCGCCGCGATGCTCTGGATCTTGGTTGTGGTTGATTGTGCAAAGAGTCACGTTGTGCCCGAATAGTACTCCGTTACCAATACGGATGCCGCCCTGATCCTGGAACTTGCAACCAGAATTGATAAATACGTTTTCTCCAATAAAGGTGTTCTTGCCGCAATCGGTGTTGAACGGCGGGAACATTCCTGTGCTTTCGGGAACAGCGATTCCCCAAAGGTCCGAAAGAAGCTTGCGTAGTTCTTCTGGCTCGTGATACCTACTGTTGATTTCCGCTGTGATGCGAAGGGCTTCCTGGGAGTATCTGTGCATTTGCTGGTGTACATCGGACCCTGCGATGACGGGTTTTCCTGAAGCCATGTATTCACGAAATTCTTCTATAGACATGCTAAACCTGTTTTGCGTTCCAAATTTAGACACGAAATACTAAAATAACCAATACTTTGTTTTTATAGTCAACTATAACTATAAGTTATGTTTGTATATTATGGAGAACAAATCCGTATAACCCCTAATTTCTAAACTCTAGTTTCTAGCCTCTATATGGAACTTCGTCATTTACGATATTTTTTAGCAGTTGCCCATGAGCAGAATTTTACGGCGGCGGCAAACTTGATGTGTGTTTCCCAGCCGGCTCTTTCAAAGCAGATCAAGGATCTAGAAGAAGAAATAGGGAAGTCCCTCTTTGTGCGCAGCTCCAAGAACGTTCTTCTTACGGAGGCAGGGATGTTCCTTAGACAGCGCGCCGAGGAAATTCTGGATTTGTCGAATAGAACCTTGATGGAGCTGAAGGCGGATGAAGAGGAAGTCATCGGAGAAATTAATGTGGTCTGTGGCGAAATTGAGGCGGTCTCCTTTATTGCGGGCGCCATCAAGAAAATGAATCGGCAGTACCCTCGAGTAAAGTTTAACATGACCACCGGTGACGAAGAGACCGTCCGTTATCAGCTGGATAAGGGCGTTGCCGATTTCGGCATGTTCGTTGACTTGACGGTTCTCCCTGGATATGAAAGCGTTTCTGTTCCCATCGTTTCGCCTTGGGGGGTTATGACCTGGAAAGGAAATTCCCTTGCAAAAAAGAAATTTGCAACACCTAGGGACTTGCTCCATATTCCGCTGTTTATTTCTAGGCAGATGTTGAACAACAATACCTTGACAACTTGGCTGGGTTACAGTGCCGACAAGCTGAATATTGTCGGCACCAACGATATGCTTTACAATGCGTCAAAGCTTGCCGAAGCGGAGGTGGCGAGTATTGTGACCATTGATGGCATTGTGAATACCAGGGGGACGAAGCTTTGCTTTGTTCCCTTCAAGCCGTTTTTTCCCATCAAGGTTTCCGTTGCCTGGAAAAAGAAACAGGCCTTGAGCAAGGCCTGCGAAAAATTCCTGGAGATTATAAAGGAATAATTTTGTCACGTTTTGCAAGAATACTAGAACGTCACTAACAATCCTGCCGCGTTGGGGCTAGCAAAGAATGATATGTGATCTGGAGATTCTCCGTCACGAAGTTTCTTGAAGTTGTTACCCACGGTACGACCAATAAGAAATCCGGTGATGGCTCCTGCAAAGATGTCGCTTGCCCAGTGGGCCATGAAGGACATGCTGACGCCCACCATGACAGAATAGCCGATGGCTCCCGCGAGGATGTAGTTGTTGTCTGGGTGGAGCGTTGCCAGGGTGACGGCCATGGCGGTGGCTGTTGCCGTGTGTCCGCTGGGCCAGCCGTTAAAGATTCCACCACGCCAGAATCCAAAACGGAATCCGTCACTGTAATCGTCCTGGAAATCTTCGTCGCCGTCCGCGGCTTCCCTAACGTGCGGGGGAATGCGTCCGGTAAACGCCTTGATGACGGAAGTGTAGCCCCAGCCGAGTAGGGCCGCCTGGCCCATGGCAAGTCCGTCGAATTGAATGTCGTGATTGTCGCTGCCGTAGTACATGGCGAGAGGAACTGCGAAGGGAGCAAAGGATCCGATGATTCCGCCGGGAAGTGTTGCAATCGTTGACGCGGTCTCATGTCGGACACAGAAACGGTTCCACTTCCAGTCGATTCCGCTTTCTATAAACCCGTAGGTGCCGCCGGCTGCTGCAACCCAGGGAAGGCCGTATCCGTAGGTAAGAACGCCTAGGGTGTTCCAGCCGATGTCGTGGAAGAGGGTAGCGAACAGCGGGATGCGCTGTCTTGTTTCGTCAACGCTTTCTGCAGCAAAAGCCTGGCAGCTTACTGCAAAAAGGATTGTGAACAAAATCTTCCTCATGAAGATTAAATTCCGTCGATTTCTACAACTTTCTTGTTGTTGGTGCTGCCAATGACAACCCGTACATCACGCTTGTGAACCTTGAAGTGTTCAGCCAGGAGTTCACAGATGGCTTCGTTTGCCGCGCCCTCTACAGGAGGGGCCTTGACTTCTACCTTGAAGCTTCCGTCGGGTTGAGGCGTTACGGACTCTCGCTTACTGCGGGCGTGTACCTTGATATTGATTCGCATTAGGCCAGAACGTTTCCCATGGGAGGAACCTGGCGCTTGGGCTGCTGGCTCAGGGCTTCAAGTTCCTTCTGGTCGTTTTCCATGGCTGCCAGCAGGTCTTCCTGACCGCGGATCAGGGCGCGGCAGCGGATGAAGTAGTTGGTGCGCAGCTGCTTCAGCTGTTCGATTTCGGCACGGAGTTCCTCTGCTTCGCGCTTGGTGCTTTCCACTTCACGTACTGCGCGGGCCTTGGCTTCGGCGATGATAATTTCAGCTTCCTTTTCGGCGGTGGCCTTGACTTCGTCCACGGTGCGCTGCATGGTAACAACGGCGTCCTGGATGGTCTTTTCGATCTGACGGTAATAGTTGACTCGTTCTTCGGCGACCTTCAGGCGTTCGGTCAGATCGGTGCGGTCTCTAGACATCTGTTCAAAGGCGTTGGCTGCGGTTTCCAGGAAAGCCTTGACTTCTTCGGGGTCGATGCCGCCGAAGTTCTTCTTGTGGAAAGTCTGGTTTCTAATGTCTAGCGGTGTAAGTTCCATTTTTTACCTGCCGATAAATAAAACTCTTTTCGTTGGTCTGCCAACTGATGAAAATATAGTATTTGATTTGACTTTGGAAAAAATGCCCTGCTAAAAACAAATTATATTAGAGGCAAAGGAGGGTGTGTATGCAGTTTGTCAAAAAGTTCTGGAAACGTCAGGACACCCTGGAACGAAAGCTTTTTTGGACAATTCTTGTTGTGGTCTCCGCGGCTACAATTTCCTCCGCCGTCTTTACTGTCTATGAAGGGTTGAGCTATGCGGCCTCCCTTTGCAGCATCGGATGCGCCATCGTGTGCGTGCTTGTTGGCCTGATTGCTGTCAAGACATCCCTGTATTCCCAGTGCTATCTGGTGATGTGCTGCATTCTAAGCTGTTTTCTGCTTCCCTTGCTGTTTCTTTTCTGTGGTGGAATTACCAGTGGCATGCCGCTGTACTTTATATCCTCCGTGGTGTTGCTGGCGTACTCTGACCGCAAGGTGGGTAAGAGCGTAGCCTTTGCTTTCTCCCTAGTGATCCAAGTGTCTGTGCTTGTGGCTTCTTGGAATGATCCTTCCCTTGTAATTGTTTCGCTGGATAGGGATTCCTCCTATTTGGACTTTGTGGCGTCTACCGTGGTGAATAGCCTGACACTGTTCCTGGTGGCAGCCTTTGCCATGGGTTCCTACAGTCGGGAACGATTCAAGAAGGAAGCTCTCCTGGCCAAGCTGGATTACCTTTCCATGCGGGATCCCCTGACCGAGATATATAACCGTCGCTACTTGATGAATTACCTGGAAAATGTGGTATGGCACAGGCGCAATGACTTTTGCCTGCTGATGTTCGACATCGACGACTTTAAGCGCGTAAACGACTACTGCGGCCACATGTTCGGAGACCAGGTGGTAACTTCTGTGGCTAAACTGCTGAAGGGATTCTGCGATTCCTCTACAGAGGGATGCGTTGCCCGCTATGGTGGAGAGACCTTTGTCTATATATACAGGGCCGGGAGCGAGGTAGATGCTGTCGCCAAGTCCGAAAGTGTTCGTAAGGGGATTACCCAGCTGCGTTGGGAGAAGTACCCCCAGGTCCATGTGACGGTGAGCGGAGGCCTCGTGAACCTTGGAAGCCATGTCTTGAAGGATGTTGGACAGGCGCTCGCCATGGCGGATGGACTGGTTAAGCAGGCTAAATCCAAGGGCAAGAACCAGGTGTGCGGGATGGCCTAAAATTAAACCTGTTGATAGAATGTGAATAAGTTGAAATAATGCTTGGGGAATACCTTGTGGTGGCGCTAAAAGTTGTGATTAGCCGAAACCGACCCCTTGATTTATCATGAATATTTACTAATTTTGCGAATCGAAAAATTTTTGACTTTTAATAAAGGTTACTACAATGAAAAGAACATTCCAGCCTCATAATCGTAAGCGCGCTAACAAGCATGGTTTCCGCACCCGTATGGAAGACCGTTGGGGTCGCGCAGTTCTGAGCCGTCGTCGTGCCAAGGGCCGCAAGCGCTTGACCGTTAGCGACACCATCTACAAGAAGTAAGAGAGGCGGTTGGCCAATGGCCACCCAGCGCTCCTTGCGTTCTTATAGGCTGCCTAACCAGCCTGCTTACCGGCAAGTAGCCGTCCAAGGGAAGTTTGTCCGCGGTTCATCCTTCACGATGAAGTGGATTGACAGTCCGGACGGTTTTTGTCGTTTCTGCTTTTTGGCGAAAAAGAAGAACGGGAATGCGGTTTACCGCAATCACTGCCGCCGTTTGCTGCGCCCCCTGTTCTACGGGATGGTTCCCTATATCAAAAAGCCTGTCTGGGCGATGATTGTCGTTAGCGACAAGGCCGACGAGGTGACGTCGGAACGCTTCCGCGAGACTGCGGAAAAAATCTTCAAGAAGATGGAATGGACCCGTGGAGAAGGTTAGCCGTTTTTTCAGGGCCCTCCTTATTGCTCCCATCCGGCTGTACCAGGTCATCCATCCCTATTTCTTTCATGGCGTATGCCGGTTCCAGCCAACCTGTTCTCAGTATGCAATTGAAGCCATCCGTGTCCACGGAGTGTTCAAAGGTTTCTATCTTGCGGTTTTTAGAATTTTAAGGTGCAATCCATTTTGCAAGGGCGGGTACGATCCTGTGCCCCCTAAAAAGGAAAGGACATGAACAAGAACACCCTTATCGGCTCTATTCTTATCGTAGTCATTATGATCTGGTGGTTCGCCACCTCCTCCGCAAATAACGAGGCTGCCCGCGCCGCTGCTGAAGCCAAGAAGGCTGCTGCAGATTCCGTGGCCGCTCTCCAGGCTGACCAGGCCACCACAAATGGCAGTCTTGTCTTGCCGGTGACTGGCAATACCGAACTGAAGGCTGCTCCGGTTCTTGGCGATGCCGCTCCTGCTGCTCCTGTCGCGGTTGCTGCCGACAGTGCCGCTACGGATTCCGCCAAGGCCGAGGAAGTTGCCAAGGTGATTGAGCCTCGCACCGTGACGGTGGAAACCGACAAGTTCATTGTGACCCTGTCCAACAAGGGCGCAAAGATCCAGAGCGTCGTAGTAAAGGCCCTGCCTGATTCCGCTGGCAAGTTCCCTGAGCTTATCCAAGATACGACTCTTGGTGCCCTGGACCTGAAGCTCGGCGCTGCCGACCTTAGCACTGTGTTCTTTGATGCCGGCGATGCTCCCGAAAAGATTGTTGTTGAAAACGAAGCTTCCGTGGAATTTGTATTCCAGGATGCCAACGGAAACAAGGTGATTCGCTCCTACGGCTTTACCAAGGATGGTCCCGCAGTCCGCCAGGTGAACAAGTTTGTCGGCTTCCGCGTGAATGATTACGAACTGTCCTGGAACGGCGGCATGAGGGAAACCGAAGAACTGCCCCAGGGCAAGAGCTTCGGCGGTACTTCCTATTACTTCAGCGAAGTCGTCTATAACAATGGCGATGGCGTTGAACGCGAAATGATTTCCGACGCCCAGTCCTTCAACGACGGTAAGCTTGCATGGGTCGGTCTCCGCCGTAAGTATGTGGCTATGACCATCCAGTACGATATGCCTACTGGCGCCTCCTTCGATGTGAAGCATGTGAAGGATATGGAAGACGACAAGAACCCTGGCACCTACAAGCTGGTGGTGAAGAACGAGTTCCGTGGCGATTCCCTGGCATATGACTTCATGATTCTCCCTCTGCAGTGGGATGCCCTTGAATCCCTGGACAAGGGTTACGAAAAGATCATCGTTACCGGTTCCAAGTGGTTCATCGGTTCCAGCGTCTGGTTCGTATGGATCTGCAAGATGCTCCTTAAGCTCCTGAACCTGTTCTACAGCATTATTCCGAACTACGGTGTGGCTATCATCCTGGTGACCTTCATCGTTCGTGGCATTACCACTCCGTTTACCGTAAAGCAGATGAAGTCCACCGGCGCCATGAGCAAGCTCAAGCCCCAGATGGATGAAATCAATGTGAAGTACCGTAGCGATCCCCAGAAGAAGCAGGCCGCCATTATGGAACTCTACCAGAAGAATGGCGTGAACCCGCTGGCCAGCTGCACTGGTGGCTGCCTCCCCATGATTATCCAGATGCCTGTGTTCATGGGCCTGTTCTTCGTGCTTGGTCGCGCTGTGGAACTTCGTGGCATGCCCGCCTTCCTCTGGATTACCGACTTGAGCCGTAGCGACGTTATTTTCAGCGGATTCAGCATTCCGTTCCTCATGCCTGCTGGCCTTGCCGTTCTCCCTTGGATCATGGTGATTACCACCTACTTCCAGACCAAGGTGACTATGGGTGGTGGCGCCGGCATGGATCCCGCCCAGGCCAAGATGATGACCTGGATGATGCCTGCCATGATGTTCCTGTTCAGTGCCGTGATGCCTTCCGGCCTGGTGCTCTACTGGATCGTTTCCAACATCTGGTCCATCGTCCAGTACAAGCTTATCCGCGGCAAGATGAATGGCGGTAACGACTCCAAGACTGTAAAGGGCAAGAAGGTCCAGGACGCAGAAATCGTCAAGTAAACAGTTTGAATCGGCTTAAAGAAAATGCTCGCGCAGATTTGCGCGGGCATTTTTTTATGGGGGGAGAGAATTGTTTTTTTAGTAAAAAAATGTATTTTATGGGAGTGGTTTAGGAGGCTTATATGACAAAGAATGCTTATTGCATTGCTTTCGCTGCGTTGGTATTTTTTAGCGCCTGCGGAGATAGCGATAGCTCAAGTTCCGCTCCCCGCGAAGATGATGAACGTGTTGATGAATTTCCCTCAGGAATTCAGGATTCGTCTGTGGTTCATGAAGACTCGGTTGAAACAAGTGTTGTTGTGTACGATACGGTTCGCTATGTCAGCTTCAAGCAACAGATTGATGACTCTTCATTTGAATATGTTACTGAGAATGCTGAGTTTATGTCTTGCGAGGTGGTGGGAGATTCGTTTACTTGTGAAAAAATCGGGTATTCGGGTTTGTGCGGTGGGGCTTCAAAACCGATACTTTTGGCAGCATGCTTTAATGGATTAGGAGAGAAAGTTCCGTGCGATATTCAGACCGTGCTAGACACTTTGAAAATAAATTATGGCGAAGAGCCTCTTACGTCTTATGTGCCTTATGTTAAGATGCCAGAATTTGATTCGGCTGCGGCTCAGTCTGTCTTTGGAAATGTGAAGGGTACCTGCGGTGCTGTGTCTGAAAAAATTTTCACGAGTCGCTACTCCATTTATGCCGATTCTCTGCCGGAAGGATTCTCATTGGACCATACCGGAGAATGGGCTCCAAAATTTTGCTGGAGTTCCGATCAGTATATGGGTGAACGCATAACGATTCCCTTGACAGAAAATTATTACGAGTCGTCCTGCCAAAAATTTGAAAACGAGGGTATTCCTCACGATTCCATTAGTGAATTCAAGACCTGTTCCAAAAGAACTGTTTTCTCGATGCTTCAGATTGATAAATGCTGGACATCCACCACAACTTATCCGATGCCCATGCCGGAGGAAGATGGCTATGCATTGTATTCTACGCGTACTGTGCCGGTTGATACTGCCTTTACATGGTGGCTTAAGTATTATGACATGTATGGCAAAGTTGACAGTTTGAAAATCACGACAACGTATACGAAGTAGTTAAGAAATAGCTGAAAAAAAAGAACTCCATGAAGGAGTTCTTTTTTACTTGTATTCTTCGCCTTCCAGCTTGCGACCTAGAATCTTGTACTTGGTCTTGATTGCGGTGCGAAGTAGAGGCCAGCCCACTTTTTGGAAGGGCTTCTCCCAAAGCTTGTCGGCCACCTGTTTTGCCGAACTGTCTACGGGCTGGGGGAGCCAGGAAATGTCGAAGTCAGGAGCGACACCTGCATCCTCGATCATCTTTACGTAATCGGCGTTTAGTGCGTCGTAGGCGCCTCGGCGGATAAAGTGGACTTTTTCCTTGAAGTCGAAACGCTTTTGCAACAGCTTGCGCTTGATGAAACCTGCTCCCTGTGCAATGAGCTCGGGATAGGCGAACATGATGTGGCCGTGGGTTTGGAACAGTGCCGCCATTTGGACTTCCGCTTCGTCAAAGATGTTGGCCATGCCGATTTCAAGACGGTGCACTACGTCGTAGAAGGTGCTTTGTTCCGGAGTTTCCATCAGGTGGGTGTAGAAGGCGCCCAGGGCTTCCTGCTTTAGATACAGGAAGAAACTTTGCAGGTGAGGGCGGACTTCGTCGTTTTGCGTCAGGGATATTGCATCTGCGTTGCTGGCTTCGGCACGCTTGATGAAGTCTGCAAAGTTATTCTGGAAATAGACGATGGAATCGTTTATCAGCAGAAGACGCTCAACGTTGCTTAGGGAGACTAAGTTCCCGCGGCCGTTGGCGATATCTTTGAGGAACCTGCGCCACATGCCGAAATCGAAGCCCCGGTTTTCCGTGAGATACAGTGTGATGTTGTTCTCTTTCAAGAAACTGTGGGTAGCTTCTGAAAGTTCACGTTCGTTTGTCAGCAGTATAACGGTAAAGTCGGTCTCCGCCAGATGTTTAAGAGCAAACTGGACATAGCCGGGGAGAGTGTCCCCGGTCTGGTAACTGGCGTAGAGAATGACTTTAGTCGATGCGCTCATTATCTTCTACCGCTGCGGCCGCGACCACCGCGACCTCTTGAAAGTTTTTCGCCGTAGGCCTTGGCGCCGGATGACTTGCCGGACTTGCCACCTCGGGAACTACGTGAACCGCGGGAGTCTTCATCGCCATAACCGCGTCCACTGCGGGAGCCACGAGAGGCTTTGCCTCGAGCGTCGCGGCCGGTACGTTCAAAACTGGGTGCGTCTGCATCGGAACCGCGTCGACCCTGACGGCCGCGGCCGCCATTGCGGTTGCGGGCGCCTGCGGATACAAATTCCGGAGCGTCGTCAAAGTCGCGGTCGTCGTCGGGCTGGCTTACGTAACCCAAGGCTTCTGCGGCTTCCGCACGGTCCATGCGTTCATTGAAGTTGCGGGCGTCTTCGTCTACGTCGCGACGGGTACGGCGGCTCTTCTTAGGCTCGGGAGAAAGCTTCTCGATGATGGAGAAGTCCACCTGGCCGCGGAGCGGGTCCACACGGAGCAGCTGTGCCATGACCTTGTCGCCACGACGGAAGGTGCGTCCACTGCGCTTACCGAAGGCAAGGCCCTGGTCGGCGTTGAATACGTAGAAGTCGTCTCCTGCGATATCGCGATAGCGGCACAGGCCTTCTGCAATGGGATCGCTAATGGAGAGGTAAATGCCCCATTCCTCGATGCCGTTGACGGTTGCCTCGAAGTTATCGCCGATGCGGTCCTTCAAAAGCCATGTGGAGCAGACCTTGATGGCCTGGCGTTCCACCTTCATGTTCTTGATTTCGTTGGCGGAAATCAGGTCGCAAACATCGATGACGCTTTCCTTGCGTTCCGCAGAAATTTCCTTGCCCTTGCGAGCCAGTTCACGATGGCACCACAGGTCCGCGTAGCGGCGGATGGGAGAAGTGAAGTGGCTATAGTCCTGCCAGTTCAAGGCGAAGTGACCGAAACTGTTGGAGTCGTAGTGGGCCTTCTGCATGGAGCGAAGGATTCGGTTTGTGAGAGTTTCGTCATCACCGGCCTTCTTTACCAAGTGTTCGTAAAGCTTGAAGGCGGTGGGGTTCAAGTTGGTGTCGCCACTGCGGGGCTTGCCCAGTTCGCGAAGCATCACAGGAGAACCCTGGAACAGGTTGGGGTACATGTAGTACAGTTCCATGATGTCCTTGGTATCTGGGGCTTCGTGGATACGGTAGATGCCCTGGAGACCGCGCTTCTTCAGTTCCTTGGCGCAGCAGTTGTTGGCAATCAACATACATTCTTCAACCCAAGAGTTGGAGATGTCTGTGGTGCGAGGATAAATATCGGTAGGTTCGCCAGCTTCGTTGAAGTGGCATCCCATTTCGGTAGACTTGAATTCCAGCTGGCCATCCTTGGTGCGGTTGGCCTTAAGCTTGGCGGTTACATCGGCAAGAGCGACAAGGTCCGGGTCTCCCTGTTCCCAGAGGGCCTTTGCCTGCTGGTAAGTGAGGGATCGGGTAATACGGACGATACTGCGATGGAAATCCCAGCTAAGGACGTTGGCGTCCTTGTCCAGCTCGATCATGCAGGTATGGGCGCAACGGTCCACGTCTTCGTGCAAGGAGCAAATATCGCTGGATAGTTCGTCGGGGATCATGGGCACGGCGGTCCAGGGCAGGTACTGGGTGTAGCTGCGTTCCAATGCTTCTTCGTCGAGAGCGCTTCCTTCGGGAACGTAGTAGCTTACGTCTGCAATGTGCACGCCCAGCTTGTAGCCGGTCGCAGTCTTTTCCACGGAAATGGCGTCATCATGGTCCATGGCGCCTTCCGGGTCGATGCAGAGAATCACCGTGTTGCGGTAATCCACGCGTCCCTTGAAATCCTTGGTGGTAGGTGCCTTGAGGCCCTTGACGTAGTCCTGAATTTCCTTGCTGAAGCCCTTGGGAAGGTTGGCTTCTTCCATGAACTTCTGGGTGATTTCCTTCCAGGTCATGGTGATGAGATCAGCGGAGTGGTCCACCTTTGCAAGGTAGCTGTGCTTGAGGCGCGGGTGAGGATACAGGGTGAAGCTGATGACTTCGCCTTCCTTGCCAGGAGCCTGACGGCGGTGGCACATTTCAAATTCTTTTTCGGTTTCCAGTTCGGTGACGATCCAGTCCTCTTCTCCAACCTGGTGGAGAACGCCGCGACGTACGCGGGTGCTCTTGTCTTCGGTCTGGCGGCGGCTACGGGCACCGGGGCGGCGGTTGTCATCACCACCTTGCTCAGCGACTTTCTTTAGGCGCTTTTCGCGTTTTTCTTCAAGAGGCTCGCCATCGCCAATCTGGTATTCCTTGTGGTTGGTACGCTTCAAGATGCCCTGTTCCACCATGTCGGCCAGGAGCTGCTTAAAAGCCATTTTCTGTTTCTTGGGAAGGCCCAGGGAGGCGCGGAGACGGCTTCCCACCATGGGTTCATCACGTAAAACTGCTACAATCTGTTCTTCGGTAGGTAACTGCTGAGCCATTTTAAGCCTCCTTGGTGCCATCGGCCGTGGCCGCGGCTTCCGCCTGCTTATAAGGCAGTGCGGATTCAATCATATTAAACACTTCGTCGCGTAAATCTGCTGCGGTCTTTTCTGCAAAGCTTTCCGGGGTCTGCAGGGGGTGTACCACGATCTTGACTACGCCTGGAGTAAACGCCCATTTGGTCTTGGCAAGGCGTTCTCCTGTCCCTACTAATGTAATTGGCAAAAGGGGAAAATGATTTTCTTTTGCCATACGAAATATTCCATTTTGGAACTTGAGCAGGCGACCGTCTGCGCTGCGATGACCTTCGGGGAATACGCTGATGACATAATTGTGGGAAAGTCGTTCAACCACCCTCTTGCCGATGTCTGCATTCTTGCGTGGGTCCTTATGGACAGGAATGCAACCGATGTGGGTTATGACCCAGCCAAAAACGGGAATATGCCAAAGCGCTTCCTTGGCAATAAAGGCGCACACGGCGATGGAGGGCCAGATGACGTTAATGTCCAAAAAGCTCTGGTGGTTTGAGACGATTACGAAATTCCTTTCGGTGGGAATGTTCTCTTTGCCGACAATCTCCAGCTTAATTCCGAACAGTTTGAAAACCACTCTGAAAAACAGGATGCAAAGTTCGGTGCATTTTTCCCATTGGCCAAAAATACCCCCGCGCACGAGCATATAGGGTACGCCGATAATCACCAGCGATACGGCGATGGTGAGGTAGTAAAGAATTGCTCTGATAAAAGCCATAATTTCCCAGTTTTATGGCGCATGGCGCCTTGTTCTCTTAAGGATAATCTATATAAAAAAGAAGTTCGAAAATAAGAAATACAAATAAAAAATCCCAAGTATTTTCTACTTGGGATTGAAAGTACACTTTTTTTAGTATTACTTAATTCGCCATTCTAGAGTCTGGCCTGCGGCGAGGGGTACTACACCGTTGACGACTGCGGGAACGGTCCAGCTTTCCTTGACCACTTCGATCTGCTTTGTGGTGCGGGGAATGCCATAGAAGTCTGCGCCAAAGCCTGCGATAAAGTTGGGAAGCTTGTCCAGGGCGCCGGCGCGGTCGAATTCCTGGACTAGGAGAGGAAGGGCCACCGGAGCGCTGTAGACGCCCGCTGCCCCGCATGGGCATTCCTTTTTACCCTGCTGGTGCGGGGCAGAGTCCGTGCCGAGGAAGAACTTCGGGTTGCCGCTGAAGGCGGCTTCTCTAATGGCGGCACGGTCTTCAGGCCGCTTCGGTAACGGCTTGCAGAAATGGTGCGGCCTGAGGGCGTCTCCGATGACGTCGTCCAGAGTCATCATCAGGTGATGAACCGTAAAGGTGGCAGCCACATTTGCGGGCAGACGCTTGACCGCTTCCACGGCCTTGGCGCTGGAAAGATGTTCAAAAACAATCTTCAGCTTGGGGAACTTTTCTGCAAGAATTTCAACGCGCTTGATAAAGGCGGGCTCGCGGTCTAGGCAGAATTCGCCCGGTTCTTCGCCGTGGACGCAGAGCACGAGGCCAAGCTTTTCCATCATGGCTACAACGGGAAATACCGCTTCAAAATCGCTGATGCCATCGGCGCTATTGGTGGTGACGCCTGCAGGGTAGTACTTGCCTGCCACTACGCCTGCGGCCATCATGTCCTTCAGATCCTGTTCGGTGTAGCTGGGATTCAGCTTGAAGGTCATGAGGGGCTCAAAGTCCGGGCGAATGTCCGCTGCGGCTTCCAAGATTTCCTTCTTGTACTGAGCAATGGACGCGGCACTGGTCATTGCCGGGATGGTGTTGGGCATAATGATTGCGCGGCCGAATTGGGAAACAAGGTCGCGAACGTAGCCGGGCATCAATTCGCCCTGACGCAGGTGAGCATGAAAATCGTCTGGTAAAGGAAGGAACATAGTGATTAGTGAAGAGTGAATAATGAACAATTAACAATTAACAATGAACAGTTAACAATGAATAATGAAAGATGAAGGATGAAAAATGAAGGATGAGAAATTAGGGCTACAGGAGGGAATGCTGCATGGGGGATTCCTGTGCCCGCAGGTCACGGAACAGTTCCCTGGAAATTTCGGTATCGGAATTCAGCCAGTAGTCAAAACTTTGGGGTTTTGTCAATGTCTTGCGGTGAAGGAAGCAGATATTGCAATCCAGTTCCTTGGACATAAGCAAGTCGTGGGTCACGATGACAATCGTGGTCTTGAACAGCATTCGCATGTTGTCAATCAGCGGCAGCAGATTACGGCGGTTGTAGTTGTCCAGACCGGCGGTAGGTTCGTCCATCAACAGCAACTTCGGGTCCATGGCCCAGGAACGGGCGATAGCTACACGCTTCTGCATACCCATACTCAGCTGGTGAGGGAATAAATCCGCATGGTCGCGGACTCGCATCAGGTCCATGGCCATCTGGATCTTTTCTTCGATTTCTGCAGGAGATCCCCTCTTGTGGTAACGAAGCGGTAGCGCAATGTTGTCGCGCACACGCATGTTGGAAATGAGGGCTCCGTTCTGGAATACGAGACCTACCTGGCGCTTCGCTACTTCCAATGCAGTCAAACGTTCCGGAGAAATGTATTCGCCGAAGTAGTACATGTTGCCGGAAGTTGGGCGGACAAGACCTGCGATAATTCGGAGAAGGGCGCTCTTGCCCTGGCCGGAACCGCCACCAATGCAAAGGGTCTCGCCACGATTGACCACCAGGTTGGCGCCAATAATGAGTTCCTTCTGGGGGTCTTCTTCCTTCTTGCTGAAAAAGCCCAAAGAGCGGGGCTTAGAAAAGATTGTACCAGCCAAGTCCTTATAGGCCAGGTGGATGTTTTCCATTCTTAAGGCTTCGTCTTGCATACTAGATAATCGTGGAAATATTGTTCATGTAGTCTACGAAATAGAATATTGACAAAACCACGTCGGCGCACACAACATACAGGAAGGATTTAATGACAGATTTGGATGTTGCCTTGGGAACCTGGCGAACATCTCGCTGGATATCAAGAGCTTGGTAGCAGGCGTTGGTTGTAATGATGGCACCAAAGACCAAGGGCTTGATAATGATAAAGATAAAGTCCGAAAGAGTCAGTGCATTCAGAATCTCGGTACTTAGGTAAGACCAGGTCAGCTGAATGTTGATGATGTTTCCAGTAAGGGCAATAACGCCCTTTGTCGCCAGGAATCCGGCACAGATGGCGCTGGTACTAAAGACGATGTTCATGAAGAATAGGGCTATGCATCCACCAAAGAGACCGGGCATCACGAGGAAACGGATTGGGTCTACACCCATGGTGGCGAGAGCGTCTACTTCGGAATTGATGACCATGGTGCCGATGTAGGTTGTAAGAGAAGATCCACTTCGACCTGCAATCAAGAACGCTGTAAGAATGGGCCCTAGTTCGCGGATAATCACGATTACGATAAGATTACCCACAATGTCATCAAAGCCCATTTTGCCCATCATGGAAATCACTTCAATAATCACCACGGTGCCGAACAAGGTGGCCACTACGAATAAAACCGGGAAGATTTCGACACCAGTAAAGAACGTCTGCATGATGATGTTCCTGGAGTCGGTCTTGAAGCTACGGCTGCTGCTGTAGAATAGACTTTTCACGGCGTTCCAAAACAGAGCAAACTGCTGACCGATTGTGCGGCTCAGCAGAAACAGGCCCAGCTTGTGGAAAATCTTTCCAAGTGGGGTCAGCTTTTGTCCGTTTTGTTCTACGTCGTTACTCATCGTTTAAGTTGTATCGCCAAGAGAATGTTGTTCCAAAGGTCTTCCAGGCCAAATTTCTTGAGGGAGCTGACACAATGGGGATTAGTATCGAGATCGAACTTTTCCTTGATCGAGCGAAGTCCCTTGGCCAGTTCGGACTGGTTGACTTTGTCGCGTTTGCTTGCAATGATCAGCACCGGGCAACCTGTGGCGCGGATGCTTTCGACGGTTTCCACGTCAATATCGTGACCGCCATGACGAATGTCCACCAGGTAGACGAGACCCTTCAGGTCCTGACACTTTTCCACGTACTCGCGGATAAATTCGGACATTTGGTCTCGTTTTGCGTTGTTGACCTTTGCGAAGCCTACACCTGGTAAATCTACAAGAAAAAACTGGTCATTGACTTTGAAGAAATTGATTTCGCGGGTCTTTCCGGGGGTAGAACTGACCTTTACCAGGTCTTTCTTGCCCATAAGGGCGTTCATCAGGGAAGATTTGCCCACGTTGGAGCGTCCAAGGAAGGCAATCTGGGGAAGGCGTTCCTCGGGAATGCCCTTGAGGCTGACTGCAGCCTTGGCGAACTTGGCGGAAGTAATCTTGAAACCGCCAACCACTACGGTGGCCTGGGCGGTTTCCACTTTCGGGGGGCGAGCCTTCTTGCCCTTGGGGGCCATAGGGTGCTGTGCCTTAGGTTTCTTTTCTTCGGGGGTCATAGGCTTACTCTTCCTTCGAAGGCACGTAACATGGTGACTTCGTCGACGAATTCAAGGTCGCTACCCATGGGGATGCCGCGGGCGAGACGGGTACGCTTTACATTGACTCCTGCCAGCATGCGGTCGATCATCAGGGCGGTGCTGTCTGCTTCGGGACTGCTACCGAGGGCGAGGACCAGTTCCTCGATGCCTTCTTCCTTGATGCGGTTGACCAATTGTGCCAGGTGCAGTTTTTCGGGACCGATTCCATCTAGGGGTGAAATGACACCGCCTAGAACAAAGTAAAGGCCTCGGTAGATTCCGGAACGTTCAAAGGGAATGATGTCTGAACTTTTTTCAACAACGCAGATGGACTTTGCGCCAGCGCGGCCCTTGCAAGTGGGGCAAACGTCTTCGTCTGTGAAGGCGTAGCACTGGGGACAGCAATGAACCTTGGTGACGGCGTTAACGAGGTTGTCCGCAAAGCGTTCCACGTCGGCTTTGTTCTTGGAAAGGATATGATAGGCAAGACGTCGGGCAGTCTTCTGACCGATTCCCGGGAGTCCTGCGAACTCTCCAATCAATGCTTCCAGGCTTTGCGGTTCAATACTCATTATGCGTTGGCCCAGTTGTAGGATTCTGCTATGCAGTACTTGAGCTGGGTTGCGGTAATGCCGAGCTCGTTGATGATGGACTGTATGGCCTGGCTGTCGTCAAGTTCTACGGAGTCTGCCAGGTAGAGCAGTTGACCAAGACGTCCGGTACGGCCAAGCAATGCGTCCTGCATTTCGTCGTCGGTGGGAGCGTCGGGGAGAATGGTTTCCAGCGGGGCGCGCACCAGGGCGTCCATACGGCTGAGAAGCCCCACCATGAAGGCCTTGGCGCAGAAGTCATCGTTTTCCGGATCGATTTCGCGGGCCAGTGTTTCCAGGAACTTGGCTCGGTGGCTTGCGTTCTGGAACAGGGGAGAATCCTGAGGCGTAATGCCCATCTCGGGGCGGGCGTAAAGCATGAGCATCAACCATTCCTGAATGCGGCGCATTCCTACCCAGAGGATAGCGTCCTTGACAGATTCGATGTGGCTATGCTTGCGCTCTGCGTTGGAATTGACGAAACGAAGCAGGTTGGTTGCGATGTCCGGGTTCTTGTCTAGACTTTCGCACAGAGCCTCGAGGCTGGGGCGGGAGTGAAGCAACAGGATCAGCTGCAGGATGGCGGCGGAGGTTGCGTCGATCTTACGGCCTGTCACCAGTTCCGGTTTTGCAAAGAAGAATCCCTGGAAGTAATCGTAACCTGCATCCTGGCAGCGCTTGAAGGTAGACTCGTCTTCCACCTTTTCTGCCAAAAGTTTGATACCGAGAACCTTGAAGAATCCTGCGGCCTTGGTCATGGCCTCCAGGCTGTTGTCCACCACGTCCATCTTTACATAGCTGACATAGGGGAACAAGGGCTTGAAGCGCTGGATGAAGTCTTCATTGAAGATGAAGTCGTCCAGGGCGATCTCGAAACCGAGAGCCTTGTAGCGCTGTACAGCCTTGACGACGGCATCATCCACTTCCACGTCTTCAAGAACCTCGAGTACGAAATACTTGGGGTTAAGGAGACCGAACAGGTTGTCCAGCAGCATGTTTCGGCTGCAGTTGACGAATGCCTTGTTGTCGCCGATAATGCGCTGGATGCCGATGTTGTTCAGTACGTTTTCCAGCACCTGGGCTGTGGCCAGGACGTCGCTGGCAATAATTGCCGTATCGCTGGTCGGGGAATCCCTGAACAGCAGTTCATAGGCGAAAATCTTCCCATCGCGGTCAAGGATGGGTTGGCGAGCTAGGTAAGCTAATGATTCCATCGTAGGGTTAGTACGAGATTAGATACGAGCGGACTTGATACCGAAGAGCAGGATGCTGCGTGCGCCTGCGTCCCAGAGCTTGTCCATGATGGCGTTGGCATCTTCCTGGGGCACCATGGCCTTTACGGAGTACCAGTCGCGACCGTGGAGCTTGGCGACGGTGGGAGCGTCCAGACCCGGGGTGAGGGCTACGGCCTTGTCCAGCACGTCGGCGGGGCAGTCGTATTCGATCATCATGTAGGACTGGGCAACAAGCTTACCCTGGATTCTGCGGATCAGGGTGTTCACTTCTTCAAGGTCGGTCTTCTGGGGGTTGCAGTAGAGGGCTGCATTGGAGCGGAACAGAGGTTCGCCGATAATGCGAAGGCCTGCCTGCTTTAGGGTAGTACCGGTTTCCACAACGTCGACGATAGCGTCGGCAACACCGAGGCTCACGGAAATTTCCACAGCGCCTTCCAGAACCACAAAGTTCATGGGCTTCTTGTAGAAACCTTCCACAATGTTGGGGAAGGAGGTGGCGATGGTGGAGTCCTTCAGTTCGTCGAGAGTCTGGATGGGGCTTTCGTTAGGAACTGCGGCGCACATCTTGGAAGCGCCAAAGGGCAGGTCCAGAACCTTAACAGCCGGGCTCTTGGCTTCGGCGTTGAAGTCGATACCGGTGATGCCTGCGTCGATAATGCCGCGACCCACGTACATGGGGATGTCGCTAGGACGCAGGAAGAAGAATTCGATACCATTCTTGGTGTCGATCTGGGTCAAAGTCTTGTAGGGCTTGGATGCCTTGTAACCGCAGGCCTTCAGAAGTTCCTGGGTGGGTTCAAAGAGCATGCCCTTATTCGGGAGAGCTACCTTAATCATAGTTTAGCGTACACTTCTTCGAGGGTGAGACCTTTTTCTGCCATCATGCAGGCAACATAGTAGAGCACCTGGGAAAGTTCCAGACACTGGTCGTCGCGAGTTTCGTAACGGGCGGCCATCCAGCTTTCGCCGGCTTCTTCCACCAGCTTCTTGCCGATGCCGTGAGCACCCTTCTTAAACAGTTCGGTAGTGCTCTTGCCTTCGGGCATGGTTCTCTTGCGCTCGCAAACCAGCGCGTAGATTTCTTCAAACGTCATAGTTGACCTCGTTTAGAATTTTATACGGGAGAAAAGATAAAAAATCTATATTGCGTCTGTATGCCGGGTCCGTCGAAACGCACCTTTATCGCTATAGATCTCAAGTCTTTCTTTGCCTCCGTGGAATGTGTGCTGCGGGGGCTTGATCCGCTTAAGACGAACTTGGTGGTTGCCGATGCGAGCAGAACCGAAAAGACCATCTGCCTGGCGGTTACCCCGAGCTTGAAGGCCTATGGAATTCCCGGGAGAGCGCGACTTTTTGAAGTAAACCAGAAGGTCCGAGAAATCAAGGCGAAAACGGGCAAGACGGTGGAGTTTACCATTGCGGCTCCCCAGATGGCAAAATACGTGGAGTTCTCTACCCGAGTCTATAACGTTTATCTGAAATACGTCAGTTCCGAGGACATTCATGTGTATTCCATCGATGAATGTTTTATTGACGTGACGCAGTATCTGTCTTTGTACAAGAAGTCTCCTCGGGAACTTGCGAAGACCATGATTCAGGATGTCTTCAACACCACCGGGATTACGGCTACGGCGGGAATCGGTTCCAATCTCTATCTATGCAAGATAGCCATGGACATCAAGGCAAAACATGTGGAACCCGATGAAGACGGCGTCCGCATTGCGGAACTGGATGAAATGGCTTTCCGTAGGGAAATGTGGAGCCACCGCCCCTTGACTAGTTTCTGGCAGGTTGGCCGCGGTATTGCAGAACGATTGGAAACCTGCCGCCTGAATGACGGCCGCGGAATATACACCATGGGCGATCTAGCCCGTGTCAGCATCAAGCGATACGACGATCTCTACAAGATGTTTGGCATCAATGCTGAAATTCTCATTGATCATGCCTGGGGTTATGAGCCCTGCACCATTGCGGAAATCAAGAAGTACAAGCCCAAGTCCAACAGCATTGGCGGCGGCCAGGTTCTAAGCTGTGCCTATACGGCAGACAAGGCCCGCATTGTGGTGCGAGAGATGGTTGACACGCTGGTTCTAGATTTGATCGACAAGAACCTGGTTACGAATGGACTTACGCTCCACATGGGCTATGACCGCGAAAATGTGGATAAGGGAATATATCACGGAGAGACCGTTGTAGATGTATATGGTCGAACCATTCCAAAGCCGGCTCATGGTACGGCAAGTCTTGGCCGCTACACCAGTTCTCTTACGGTTATTGCCGATGCGGTCATGAAACTTTACGACCGTGTAGTAAACCCCGCCTTGACCTTAAAACGTCTGAACCTTGTGGCGAATGATGTTCTTGACGTGAGCTATGAACAGTCGGACCTGTTTACCGATGTGCAGAAAGAGGAAAGGGAAAAGAAGCGCTTGAAGGCGGAAGTCCTAATCAAGAAGCGCTTTGGCAAGAACGCCATCATCAAGGGCATGGATTTGCAGGATGGTGCCACAACTGTGGAACGCAACGGACAGATTGGAGGTCACCGTGCCTAACTTCAATTACGATGATATCATCAATTTGCCCTATCCGCGAAACGACTGGAATTTTTTGATAAAGCATCCGCGAATGTCCATCGAGAATCGCGCAAAGATTTTCAGCCCCTTTGCTGCCTTGCGGGGGCATAGCGATGCCATTGACGAAACTGCAGAAAGAAACCTGACGGTCCGTCAAGATGAATTGATGGAAGATTCCAGGATAGAGTTGAACGAAACCATAGCCATTTTGATGGAAAGCCTGTCTCACGGAGAGCATCCCATAGTGAAGGTGACGCATTTTGTACAGGACCGTGTGTTGGCCGAAGGTATTGGCCGCTACGAGGAAATTGAAGGCATGGTTGCAAAGCTCGATGCAAACGCCCAAACCATCCAGATTGTAGATAAAGTAATCTTTCTTGCTAACCTGAAATCTCTGAAGTTTTAAAGTAACCAAAAGAATTTTTTGAACTATTTTTTTATAAAAAGACGTTGTCGAAGACTTTTTATAATTATCCCTAAAGAAGGTTTTTAGGAATCAGTCCTAAAATCGTTATCCCATGGAATTGGTGACGTTCTTCGTCGCAAGAACAATCTTGTCTCGGTCGCTCTTCAATCTGAAGAAGTAGAACTGGCTGTAGCTTGGGGTCTTAGTGTTATGGAATTCAGGAATGGTTCGGAACAGGACCGTTGCAACATCTTTTTCTTCCAGCTTGTCTTTTACATTACTGAAGTTCAGGAAGGCAAGCACTCGTTCCTTATCTTCGGGAACGACGTATTTCTTGACAAACCATCTGACAACCGTGTCGTATTCCAAGGAATTAACGGCTGTGGTAATGGTTTCGAGTAACGACAGGTTCTTGTAAAGAAGAATTTTTCTGGTGGACAGTTCTATTTGGCAAATCATGCTGTAGCCCATGCTGAGGCCTTCGATGATTTGGTGTTCAATCAGCAAGTCCCTGTTCTTTTCAAGCTGGTTGGCTCGGCTGTGGTCCACGTTTTCCATAATGAACAGAGCCTTGGAGGGATTACCGTCCAGCATTTCGATAATGCGGAAGGTCACTTGGCGCCAGTGACCGCGAATGCTCTTGTATTCGCAGACGAGGGTTCGGTTCTTCTGGAACTGGGTTTTAAGATGATCGATGCTGAAGAAGGTGGACACCAGGTCGTGATAATCGGGGTCCACAAGGGGCAACATTTCCAGAATCAATTCAGAATAGGTGTCTGCAATGGGATACTGTCCTTCTTTGGCGATGCTCTTAAGGATCCTGAAGGAGTCCTTAATCAGGTCTACAGTGGCCATGATGGCGTAGGTGTTGGACAGGTTCTGCAGAATAGCGTCGATTTCGCGCTTATAGTTCAGTTCCGCAATGCCACGCTTGTACTCAGGATGCTTTTCGTAGAAGGCTTCCTTGCTTTCGTACATGTGGGTTTCTGCATCCCGGGTGACGTCTTCGATATGAGACGGCTCCTGCTGCCATGCAAAGCCGAGAGATGCCTGGGGTACTTCTTCGCAATTCAGGAAATTGTTGAATTTTTCGTAGGCAGCCAAGGCTGTATCGCGGTCCATATTCTGCATTACGATAAGGAATTCGTCGCCGCTGATGCGGTAGATGTCATCCTTGCAGAAATGGCTTGAAACCTTGTGGGTGAAAGAACGTAGAAAGTCGTTGCCAGCGGTGTGACCGCGGGTGTCGTTGATCAGTTTAAGACCGTTCAGGTCGGCAAAAATGACTGCGACGGATTTCTTTTCTTCTTCGGATGCAAAGCTGCGGCACAAGGTCTGGTAGGAGTAGAAATTGTTCAGCCCTGTCAGAGTGTCGTATTTGCAGAAATGTTCCAGTTCACGTTGAACTTCCATTTCGTGGATGTAGGAATCGTGAATGTCCTGGACGAAGAACCAGACGTTCTGATTGTCTTCGGAAAAGTTTTCGTCGCGCAGGATTTCCATGAAGACCCAGCGGAAGACATTGTCTGTTTTTCGCCTATAGCGAAGTCTAAAGCGGTCCTTATCCTTGAAGTAACGACGAAGAGAATCCGACGAAAGCCTGGAACGGAAAATATTCACGTCAGCTTCGTAGACATTTCCCTTGTCGGCAAAAGTCGTAAGCCAATAGGACAGGTTCTTTTTTTCAAGAGCCTGTTCCTCGGCTCGTTCGGAATCCATAACCTTGACAACCTCGTAGGTATCCGAGGTGAGGTTTGCCTTTATAACCTTGTAGTAGGTCTTGGAAAGGACACTCAGGGCTTTGGTTATATCCGAACTTGTGTTCATGGAATAAAATATAACCGATTTTATGCATGTTTTTCTATAATTTGCACTGTAAAAGGTGGCCCATATGACCCAAGACACACAATCCATCCGAAACATTGCGATTTTAGCCCATGTGGACGCAGGAAAGACTACTTTATCTGAAAGAATCCTGTTCGCAGCGGGGGAAGTGCGCCGCCCGGGCAAGGTGGAAGAAGGTCTTGCCACCATGGATTACATGCCCGAGGAAAAGGAACGTGGCATTACCATTGAGAGTGGCGTAGCCCATTTTGAATGGAAGAACACCTGGTTCAATTTTATTGATACCCCAGGCCATGTAGATTTTGGCGCCGAAGTGGATATGGCACTCACGGCGGTCGAAGGCGCTGTTCTTGTGGTGAGTGCTGCCAGCGGTGTAGAAACTCAGACTGTTGCTGCTTTTAAGAAGTTACGCGAGGCGGGTGTTCCCACGATTTTATTCGTGAACAAGCTGGATAATCCTGACTATTCCCTGGATGAAACCTTGATCAATATCGAGGAAATCCTGGGTGTACGTCCGGTGTTGATGACCATCCCGGAATATAAGGATGGGCAGATGTGCTCGGTACAGGATGTATTGAGCAAGAGCAGGCTAGTTCATAACGAAAACGGCGAGGAAGTTGTAGATTCCTCTTTTGAATCTAGCGAAGAACTTCTCCAAAAACACTACAAGGAAGCCTGCGAATTTGCCAGCAATTTTGACGACGAAGTTCTTGAAATGGCCTTGGAAAATAAGCCTGTGCCGCCCAAGGTTTTGCTTCGCGGTTTAAAGGGCTTGGCTGCCAGTGACGATTATGCGCTCTGTTATGCAGGTTCTGCCATGGCGGGCTTTGGTGTTCGCAGCTTACTTACGGCACTGACATTCTTCTTGCCGGAAGTCCCGAAATTTCCGGAGGGAAACCTGGGGCAGGTGATTCGCTTGCGTCATTTCAAGGGCGTGGGGGAGATTTCCTTGTTCCGTGCTCACTGCGATATGGAACGTAAGGAATGGCCGGCCGGATTTGAATTTTCACGCCTCAAGGCCAACCTGCTTTTGCCTGTAGATGAAATTCGCGGGGGTGATATTTATGCCATGCGTGCGCCCTACGAAACGGAACTGGGTCAGGTTGTTTTGCAGGATGGTTCTATTGGGGGCGCCGCGGACCAAAACATCCGCGACCGCTATCAGCCGCTTTTGCAGACCCGCGTGGAATGCATTAGCACCGATGACTACCATCATGTAGAAAAGAGCTTGAATACATTGAGCCGTATGGACCCCAGCTTCCGTGTGGTTCATGACGATGGCGGCTTCTGGTATTTGCATACTGTAGGTGAAGTCCAGCTGGATGTTTTGCTGGCTCGTCTCCGCAGAGAATTCGGCTGTGAAGTGCAGGCCGGCGATCCGGAAGTCCGCTGGCAGGAACGTTTGACCCGCTCTCTGGAATCTGTAGAAAATACTTTCC
Organism: Fibrobacter sp.; assembly: GCA_024398965.1. Lineage (NCBI taxonomy): Bacteria > Pseudomonadati > Fibrobacterota > Fibrobacteria > Fibrobacterales > Fibrobacteraceae > Fibrobacter > Fibrobacter sp. The sequence goes on from JAKSIF010000017.1 coordinate 34,896, forward strand.
AGATCGGCCCTCACAAAATTAGCATTAGGCTGTCTGCAAGTCCCATAGAAAATGATGTGGTGGAAAATGCGACAGAATTGCCTGTGAATCATGACATTCGTTTGTCTGCAGACTTCTTGGAAAATGCGCCTCGTGAAATTTTGGCGGGTGTCCGTTCCGCCCTGCTGGAAACCGCAGAAATTGGCGTGCTTGGCAAGGGCCCTCTGGTAGGCGTTCGTTTCGAAGTTTTGGACTTTAGCTGGAGTGACGGTGCCCTGCCTCCCATGATCAAGAAGTGTTGTGCCGATGCGGTAACAAAATTGATCAAGCCTGCAGATATCGCTGCCTACGAGCCTATTATGGAACTTTCCCTGGAATGTCCGGTGAATTTTGCCGGCGTCATTACCGGAGATATCCAGTCCCGCGATGGCAAGGTAAAGGAAATCGGCGGCGATGGCCGCACCCATTTCTTGAAGGCGGACATTCCGCTCCGCAATATCTTTGGCTATGCCACCAACGTTCGTAGCATTAGCAAGGGTACGGCACTGTATAGCCTGAAGTTGCTGGGCTATAGAATTGCTACGCTTTAAAGCTTCTGCCGACGTTGATTTTTTGTGTAAATGCCTTTAAAAAAAGATTATATCGGGTGAGTGTTAAGGAGGTTATCATGAAGCATTACGCTCGTTTTGCAACTTTATTGTCTGTCGCATCCCTCATGTTGGTTCTTGCTGCTTGTGGTGACGACTCAAGTTCCACTTCTGCAAACAATGATTCCGAAACCAAATCCTCCAGTTCCTCGGTGATTGAGCCGGAGTCCAGTGATTCCGTTGATGAACCGTCCAGTTCGCAATCCGAGCCGCAGGAAACACAATTGAGTTCTTCGTCGGAAGCAGAATCCGCTTTGGTTGTTCCTGAAGGCGGCCTGTTCCGCTGGGTAGGTTCCGAAGGAGCCCGAGTTATCACAGGTCTCGACACTGATGTTGCTACGGCCACTGAAAAGTTGGTCTCTGTCAAGTTTATGATCCAGGGCGAAGATAAGGACACCGGTAGTTTCAACATCATGTCCATTGGCTCCTACGTTGAAATGTAAGAGATCCGCTGCAATGGCGATTGTCGTCTACGAAAAAAGGTCGCTTGGTTAAGCGACCTTTTGTTTGTAAATACTGAAGTTATTGCGCTGCGAGTTTTGCCTTAAGTTCCGCTATAATTCGATCCTTTTCTGCGGCTTCTTGTTTGATTGCTGCAATCTCTTGCTTCTGTTCCGCGATTTCTTTTTCCTGCTCGGCAATCAGTTCTTCGGTGTACTTGCGTGTTGAAATTGCGTCCAGTCTACGACGTTCTTCCATCTCCTTGCGGTAGGCTTCGATTTGCTCTGCGCTGAATGCCATAAGATCCTCGTACACATTTTCAAAAGGTTTAACCCGTGTAGGCTTGGCTATAAACTTACATAAATCCAGAAGGTTTTGCAAGTATTCATCGTTGCGTCCCACGTTTTCGCGAATCGCTTGTTTCAGGAAATTCAGCTGGATAATGCACCAGTGCATGGTGTCGAATTTGAACATGCGATTTTCCTGTGCGGAAATATCCAAATTCAAGAGCCATGATGTGTTCGGGAAAATGCAATCCTGCGAAATGATGATCTGGTAGCATTTATTTAGTTCCTTATATTTAGCGCCCTTGGCTGCCTGGGAGGCGTAGAGCTTGGCCCCGTAATACGAAAGCCTCTTGGCGTAATCGTCCTTTTCTGTCCACAGCTGAACTTCTACATCGGCCTCGTCGCCATCGTCCATGACCACGCGGACATCGAAGCGTGAGGTCTTTTCAGTTTTAGGCTGCGTGGATGCGAAGGTTTCTGTAACAAGAGGCTCCGCCTTTTGCAGCTTCTTGCCAATGAGCGTTGACATTAGCTGCCGCAAGTTCTCCCGGGACTTGGGATTGTCGCGGGTATATACATACTTGAAGGCGCAATCCGCCAACAGCGAGGCAATTTCAGTTTTTGGGGATTCGTTGTGAGCGAAGGTGTTTGCTGTTTTTTGTGAGGGCATATTATCTCCTATAAGAAAAAAACACTTGATTAACTCAAGTGTTCAGGAGACGATTCGTAACGCTCGGGATGTAATATAGCTAAGCCGCCTATTTTGTAAAGGGCCGTAAAGTAAAAGAATTGTAAATTACATTCTTGCCATTTTGGCGCGGCGTCTAAAGTGCTCAATGAGCGGGGCCACGGTATCCTTGAAGTCTTCCTTGGATTCAATTCGCACGAAGTCGATGGACATGCGCTGGAACAGTTCCTTGATCTGCTTGCCCTGACGTTTTGCCTCGCGGGCGAATGCTTCACGGAAGGCTGCGTCGCCGGTGTCGATGAGCAAGGTCTCGCCAGTTTCGGGGTCTTCCAGTTCTACGAGGCCGGCAGGGGGCAGTTCCATTTCTCGCGGGTCCACCACGGAAACTGCCAACACGTCGTGGCGCTTGCGCAATACCTTGAAGGCATTCTCGAAACCTTCATCCAGAAAGTCGCTCATTACAACGACAACAGCCTTGCGGTTCAGAATCTTGCCGGCGTATTCTAATGCCACCTGTGTATTGGTGCCGTGGTGCTGCGGCTTGAAGTAAAGAATTTCGCGGATCAGGCGCAGTACATGCTTGCGGCCCTTTTCGGGAGGGATAAAGAGTTCCACCTGATCGGTGTAAATTAAGAGGCCCACCTTGTCGTTGTTCTTGATGGCGGCAAAGGCCAGAAGTGCGGTAAGGGTGGCCATGACTTCGCCCTTCATCTGGGTGCCGCTACCGAATTCGGAACTGCTGGACGCGTCGACCATCAAAAGCATGGTCATTTCGCGTTCTTCGATGAACTTCTTGACGTAAGGGGTGCCTGTACGTGCGGTAACGTTCCAGTCGATGGTGCGCACGTCGTCGCCGGGCATGTATTCGCGGACTTCGCTGAATTCCATACCGTTGCCCTTGAAGGAGCTGTGGTAGGCACCGGTCATGACGGTGTCCAGCGTGCCACGAACTGAAAGTTCAATGCGGCTGACGGTCTTTAAAACTTCTTTATCAAGCATTTTTAATCTCTTCTCCCGAAAGAATATACAAAATTCCGAAAGTGAAGTCTGGTTTTCATGAAAAACTTTGTTTTTTACGTAAAAACGCCGTAATTTACAGTACGATGTTGTTGTCTAGAGACTACGGGAATGGGGACGCATCTATATGAGAAATGGAAATTATTATATAGATTTAGAATGAACCGGTTTGGTGTTACGGTTCTATGGAGTTGTTATGGGATACAAGTTTGGATTTTCCAAGGCCCTTTGTGTTGGTGCCTTTGGCTTGTTGAATTTTGCTGGGTCGGTTGTGGCGGCTCCTTTGGCTTTCCCGGAAGCCTTGGGCTTTGGCGCCAATGTGACCGGTGGTCGTGGCGGAACCGTCTACCATGTGACCAATTTGAACGACTCTGGCGAAGGTTCTTTCCGAGACGCAGTCAGTGCACCTAATCGAATTGTTGTGTTTGATGTGGGTGGGTATGTGACTTTGAAGTCTGCGGTTACCATCAAGAGTAATATCACCATTGCCGGCCAGACTGCTCCCGGTGAAGGCATCGGTTTTCGTGGAGGAAAACTTTCTACGGGTAAGCAGAAGAATATCATCATTCGATATATTCGTGTGCGCCCCGGTAGTATTACCGCAAGCACCAAGGACGATGCTCTGAACCTTTACGACTCCAAGGACATTATTGTTGACCATAGTTCCATTGAGTTTGCTCCCTGGAATAATTTCGGTGGCAGCTCCGATAATGCGGACTATCGAGTCACCGGCATTACAGTGCAGAATTCCCTGATTGCTAATCCCATTTATCAGCAATTTGGCGCTCACATTGAATCCATCGATGGAACTTGGGCTTGGTACAACAACGCGTTCATTAACACCCATAATCGAAATCCTCTGGACAAGATCAACGATATTTTTGTGAACAATGTCCATTACAATTTCGAGGCAGGATTTACTACCCATACAAGTGCCAAGTTCAAGCACGATATTGTGAACAACTATTTTGTCTACGGCCCCAAAGGTAAGAATGAATGGTTCCAGATGGATCCGAACCAGATTATTTATGCCAGTGGCAATATGGTGGATTCCAATCGCGATGGTATTTTGAATGGTGGCGCCTCTAAAATCTATTGGTACAATGGCCAGGGAACTTTGCTCAATGAACCGTGGAATGAATTGACCTCCAAGGGACCCATGTTGAGTGCGGCAAGCGCCTGGCGTTATGTGAACTCCCAGAGTGGTGTACTTCCTTACGACGACATTGACTCCCTAATTTGGTACCAGGCAAGCACCTTAGGAAAAGTGGGTGGTCATGATGCCAGTGGATCTCTCTATACCACAGAGGCTCAAACAGGTTTGGCAGACAACGGTTGGGGAATTATCAAGGGCGGCGAAAAACCGGCCGACTCCGACAACGATGGTGTTCCTGATTTCTTCGAGGAATCCATGGGCTACAATTCCGGAAAGGATGACGCCATGACCATCGGTGAAGACGGCTATGCCTACATTGAGAAGTACATCAACTGGCTGGGGGCTATGCACACGAAGGTTCCCCAGAACGGTTCTGGTGATTTCGATCTTCGTACGATTACTCGCGGGTTTGCTGCCGTAGCTCCGACTTATAGCGTGGAAGCTGTTGATGGCGGAACTGTCGCTCTGCAGGGTAACGGCTATGTAGTCCGTTTTACTCCTAACGCAAATTATACGGGCCTGGCTGCGTTCAAGTACACTGTGAAGGGTAATGACGGCACCCAGTACACAGGGCGCGTGGAAGTTCTCGTGGAAAAGAGTGATCTGGTTGTGGGCCCGTCGCTGTTCCCCCAGAGCGGCTCCTTGAATCAGGAGATTTTCAAGGGCGATGCCATTAAGGATATTGTCTTGAAGTTTGCCAACTGCGGTGGCGCTGAGGCTACGGAGCTGCCCGATGGCATCAAGGCAACTGTGGATAAGACTGCAAAGACCATTACGTTGAGCGGAACTCCCTCCAAGACCGGCGTGCAGAAGATCTCTGTGAAGACGATCGATGACGATGGCGAGACTGTCGTGGTGGATGGGTCTATCAATGTGAGATTCAATGCGGAACCTGTTGCCGGTGCCGCTGTGTTGAGCGATGTCAATGCAGCTTATCCTAATGATGGCATTGGTAACTATGAAGAGAACAATGCCGGCTGGCGTAACGAAGGCTACTACAACTTCAATAACACCATGGATAGCTACGGCGTTTGGAACCTGATGGCAGAAACTGGCAAGGCCGGCGCTTTGGTGACAATCCGTTTTGCCAATGGAGGCAAGTCCGCTCGCCCCATGGAACTGTTCGTAAACGATGTCAGCTATGGAATCATTGATTTTCCGGCAACTGGCGCCTGGACGACCTGGGACAGCGTTTCCGTGAAGGCAGACCTTGTGAAGAATGGAAATATTCTGAAGTTGGTTTCCCAGAGTGCGGATGGCGGCCCCAATGTGGACCAGATTGGTTTTGACGTGGCTGGCGTTAAGCAGGTGGAAGGCGAAGTCGTTGTGGAAAAGGATGACCAGACGGATTCCTGTGAAGAAGGCAAGGAAGACGAGTGTGATTCGGAAGAAAAGGATCCGACCGCGATTTCTTACGGGTCTACAGTACCCCTGACTCATGCAGCTGTTGCAAGTTTCGACTTTGAGCGAGGTGCGATATTTGCCTCCCGCGATGGTTACGCAGTTGTTTCCGTGTTTAATGCAAGCGGTCGCCTGGTGGCAAAGTTTGCTGGCGATGTGAAGGCCGGAGTAAACCGTCTTGACATTAAGAAGGCGAATCTGCCTAGAGGGCATTACGAAACCAAGGTGACTTTCCGCTAGAATAAACCCTTCATATGATAGCCCGAGCGTAAGCCCGGGCTTTTTACGTTTGAAAATTCGATGTCATTTGTTAAATTTTGGCTATGCAGAAAGTTGATACATGGTATAAGGCTGAGGGCTACTGCCCGGAAGAAGAATTTGAAATTGCAAGCTACCTGCTTTTTGAAGCTGGTGTTGCCACCCTTGAGGAATTGGATCCCAAGGAAGAAGGCCGTACGGACTTCTGTTTCTACACAGGCGATGTGGAAGAACGCGACCGTATCGTTGCGGAATTCCCCCAGTATCATTTTACGGTTTCCGAGGAACCTGCCAAGGATTGGGACAAGTGGTGGCGTGATCGTGCCCAGCCCGTGTCTGTGTGCCCCCATCTGGTTGTGCGTCCGCCTTGGGTTGAATATAATCCGGAAGACGCCGAAACTGTAGTGCTTGAACTGGAAGCAAAGACTGCTTTTGGTACTGGTGAGCATGATACCACCAGCAGCTGCGCCCACTTGATGGAATCCATTGATTTTAACGGCAAGTCCGTTCTTGATATCGGTACGGGAACTGGCATCTTGGCTATGTTTGCCCGCCGTCGCGGAGCAAAGATTGCGGTGGGTACAGAAATCGATCCTCAGGCAATTCCCTGCATTAACGAAAACTTTGAACGTAACGGCTTTGACGCCAGCGATTGCGTCCTTGGCTTCCTGGATTCCTTCAAGGACGGAACCAAGTTCGACGTTATCCTCTGTAATATGATTCGCAGTGAGCTGTGGCCCATGCGCGATGACATGGAAGACCTGCTGGCTCCCGGTGGCGAAATCATTATTTCTGGTCAGCTCCTTACCGAAAAGGATTACATCCTCAAGTGGTTTGAAGAAGCCGGCTTCTCCGTAGTTAAGGAAAGAGAAAGTGGCGAGTGGTGGAGCGTTCTTGCAAAGAACGCGTAGCTGCAAACGCCGTCGATAATTTCGGCTAGATATTCGCCCCCGTAGGGGTGTCGGACTGGTCTACAGAATAAAAGAAAAACGGTTCCCCCAAGGGGAGCCGTTTTTTGGTGTTTGTTGTTTGGTATGAGGAACTTTATCGATTGATGGTAATGCTTCTTGCTTCCAGGTAGCTTCCTGTGGAAACCTTGACAATGTAGGTTCCTGCGGTCAGCCCCATGCGGTTCATGTCAAGCTGAAGAGCATGAGTGCCTGCACTTTGGAGACCAGTGACGTTTAGACCCAGCAATGCTCCATAGCCGTTGAAGAGACTGATCTTGACGTTGTCATGGCGTTCCAGCTTGTAAGTGATCGTCAGGATGCCGTGATTATGGGATAGTCCGATATGCTTGGGGAGTCCCTTGATGCCGTACATCAGGGAAGTGGTACTTCCTGCGTCATCACTAGACTCTTCATTGGTCAAGCTTACATCAGTGGAGAACAGTACTGCCTTTCCGTTGTAGGCAAGACCCTGCTGGAAAGAAACCTTGTCACCGTTGTTTGCTCGGTTGGGATAGTGACCGACGTTGATTGCGCTGTTACCTAAGTCAAGTTCGGAGAAGGCGTAGGAGTTCTCGTTTGCCCATTCCGTAACAGACCCGTCCTTTGCGAACCAGTGGCCCGGGGCGTTGGCGGTAGAAGTGGTGTTGATTGCTCCCTTGTCTACAGCAAAGTAAGTCGCCTTATCAAGAGTTGCTTCTGTGAGACCCAGGGTCTTTGCAACTTCAGCAGCATTGAAGCTTGCCTTGGCGGTTGCATAGTTGTCATCGATGGGCAAGGACACTTTCAAAGAAATCTTGGTTGCCTTTGCAATGTCGATGGAACTGCTGGAAGTCGGCTGCTGATTGCTAGAAGAGGAGACAGAACTGCTGGAAGAAGACGTAATGCTGCTGGAGGAAGAATTCGGCTTTACGCTGCTAGAGCTGGAGCTCGTAGAAGAACTGGAACTGGCAGGAAGTTTGTTCCAGTCATATTTCAGTACAAAGTCGTTGTGGTATCTTGTATTTGCGCTGCCGGCACCGCTTAGGCCTTCCTCAAGTTTTAGCTTGTAGTTGAAGTGCTTTGTACGGATGTTTTCGTTGCCGGTGAACTTATAGTCCGTATTGACGATGACGGCGAAAACCATCTGAGTGCCGCTGGTGCTTGAAGGAGTCTTGTCAAGACGCAGGGTGACAGAGCCTTCGCCAGTAATGGGCTCGCTATAGACAGGTGTGCCGTCTGTGGCGCGGTAGCACAGCAGGTAGTTCATGTTGGTGTTGTTGGAATTGCTTCCCACATTGTAGAATGAAACCTTGACCTGTTTTGCTCCGTTCTGAACCTTCAGCGGAATCACGTTACTGCCGGACCAGCCCGGTGTAGTGGCTTCGTCGGGAATGATGTAATCGCCACTTACAGAAGTTGTCTGGTAGGGTGTCATGGTCCAGCCGTTACGGTACTGGCCGTTATCCCAGTAGTACTGCTCCTCGTAGGCGTTTCCACCGAAGTTGTTGTTGATCAGGTTCTTCATTTCGTTGGACCATTCCTTCATATCCAGCATGGCCAACTTGGCGCGGAATTCTGTAATTAGACGGCGGACACCTGCATCACCAAGGCCCTTGTCCAGACCATAGGTTTCCAGCAGGTACTTGGTGCTGCCATAGGCGTTTCCGTAAATCCAGCGGACTGCACCGGTACCAAGCCAGGTACCGATGAAGGTGGGGAAGATGTTGCTGTATTGCGCGCCACCCAAAAGATTACGCTGGTTCTTTCCGGTAACGCCCTGAGCGCCAGGGCCACCGAAGGTGCCATCTACAAGCCAACCGGAGTAGCATTCAATAGGCATGAAAGGAGCCATAAGGGTGGCTGCATTTAGGAAGCCCATGCCGCTGTAGATTGCGTTACGATGGCTGAACATGTCCTGCTGAATCCAGGTATTGCCTGCTTCCTGGAACCAGTGGGCTTCCTTTGCTCCGGGATAGCCGTTGGTCATGGAATGGATGCCTTCGTGAATCATGGCGTCCATCTGGGAAACGCGATCGCGGTAGGGGCAGCTGGTATTGAAACTGTAAAGCGGGTAGAAGGAAGCCGCCACTGCAGTGTAGCCAGCGACGAACGTCTGCCAGCCTCCGGTTGTATCCGTCTTGGCGCCGCCTGCGCAGGTTCCGGAACCGTAGTAATATATGGCGCTATACTGGCCTTTTTGCGCCTGGGCGTCGGGAGCCCAACCCATGGTGTTGTACAGGTATTCAAAGTCAGTATCATACTTTTTTAGGATACTGTCGATGGTTACGTCTGTAATGCGGGAATCGCGATCCTTACCCCAGTAAAAAGCCCACCATTTGCCGGCTTTTTGACCGGTAACACCGGAACAATTGTTGTTGAACTTGGTTGGCGGAGTCAAATCCTTTCCGCCTAGAACAGTTTTCGTGTTGTAATCCAGGTCGGTTCGATAACCAGGCCAAACGTAAGCATCGCCGGAAGCTGCAAGGCAGGATTCTACGGCAGTCAAGGAAACCGCCAACACCATGGCGGATCCCAATCCAAAACATCCTTTACGCATAAAAACACACTCCTTATTATTATGCTACCCTATAAATAAATTTTAAGTGTGAAAAATCCTAGGTTTTTGTGTTTGCTGAAGTCTGTTTCCGTGTTGAGGGTGTGTAAAAATTTTTTCTGTGGTAGGATTTGCTGTAAATCCTACAAAAAAAGTCCCCGGAAACTTTCCAGGGATCTTAAAATCATTTTTTATTAAAACGCCTATTTTTCGGAAGTTTCAGAGGAATCTGCCTTGGCTTTTTCTGAGTCCTTCTGCGGTTCTTCCTTAGGCTCTTCCACTTTCTTTTCGCCCTTGATGCAACGGAGAGAAATCTTTGTTGTGGTCAGTGCGTTGCCGCCAAATTCCATACGGTCGCCATCGCTAATGGCAATGTTGTAGGCTCCGAGCAAAGTTCCGTCTCTGTATACCACATGGTCGGTCCAGAAATAGGTGATTGAACCGAATCCACCGAAAAAGTGGACGCCTGCAGGCAGGGCCGAGAATCCATATTCGTCCTTGTCCTTCAAGGTGCTTGGGAATTGGGTTGTATTCCAGCCGCCGATAGCGCGGAGCTTGGGGCCTGCGATGCTGTCGCCACCAAGAAGGTCTGCCAATTCCTTCCAATCGCTTTCAGAAGGAATGCGGAAGCCTTCAGGGCAAGAGACCAGGGCTGCATTAAGATCGTAGAGGAAACCGTACTTGTCGCAGTTGACTTCCTTGTCGTCATAGCAGGCTGTAATTTCGTTGGCGCCCTTGGGCTTGTACTTCATGTTTTCTGCCATCCAGACCTGGTTGCCAATCTTTGTGGTTCTATAAGTCTGGCCGTCACGTTTGTCGGTAATGGTGTCGTACTTGTAATCAGGATTGTAGTAGATAGCCTTCCAGTGACCATCCTTGCAGAGGAAGTTGGTGGATACATACTGGCTCTGCTTGTTTCCGTTTTTCTTGATCTTGCCTTCGTTATCCTTGTCGCAGGTGCCCAGCTTGTACTGGTTGGCCCAGAAGTTTTCAATGAAGTTTTCGAAAGCCGGAATTGAATCGCTCATTTCCCACTTTTGGATATTCTTACGAATCTTGGCAACATCGAGGTCGAATGCGACGCGGTCTGCAATGGAGACTTGAGTTGAATCGTTGTCAATCTTGCCATTTTCCATGTCTTCGGCAATGTCGTAGAGAAGCTCTGTTATTTCAGCTTCGGTATTGCCTGCAAGAATCATGATGGATGCAGCTAAGAGCAGGGCATCGCCTTCACCGGATTCAAAGATGTTCAAGTCTTCAAAATCAAGGCTGTCGTTGCTGTAGAATAAGGCCTTGAGGATTTCTTTCTTTGCCTGTTTTTTGGCTTCGCTAACGGAGAGAGAGTCTTTTTCTACAAGCTGAATGACACGTTCGTATTCCAGCTGGGTCAGGAGATTGATGTTGACGTTGTCTCGGTCAGAAATGTCTGCAATGGCATTCAGGGTAATGGGGGCCTTGGACTTTTCACCTGTGATTTCGTTCCAGTAGTAGCCGTTGGCTTCTAGAATGGCGTAGTTGGATTCCAGATTCAGTCCCTTGACGATAAAGTTTCCGTTGTCTGTAACCTTACCGCGGAAGGCGCGCCCAGTCTGCTTGAGGGTCTTTTCTTCAAGTTCAAGGACTGTAACCGGCGAACCCTTGATGAACGGACCCTTCTGGGAGACGCCAGAGATGTCCTTATCTACAATTGCTAATGCGTTGGTGCCTTCGGTGGTTCCTCCTGCAGAATCCTTTCCGTTGGAGCAGGCTGAAAAAATGCAGGCGAGAGTAAATGCGACTGAAACAAGGGCTCTATTTTTCATTGGGCTCGGATTCTTTATCAGAGGAACGTTTCTTTTTTAGGGACGGTTTGCTGGTGTTCTTATGGGTTAGCGGGAACAGCTGGAAGTTCATTGCGTAAACCCTATCCATGCCTTCGTTCTGTGCAGCGATGGAAACGATTTTTTGCCTGAAATCAGCAATTTCCGCGATGATTTTTTCATAGCCTTCCTTGGTGACGCCAAAAATAACTTCGGAAAAGTTTCTTTCGGAAACAGGAACGGAATCCAGTGTATCAAGGGCGAGGGTTCCAATTTGCTTGTGCAGGGAACGGAGTGCTGCCGAGGTTACGGTCTTGTTTCCAGAGGATATGGAACGGTCTGTCTGGGCGTACGTACCATCGGGATTGACGGTAAGAAGCCCATTCTTGACTAGGAAGGCAAGAGAACTCTTGACGTCGTCTCCGGTTGTGTTGGGCAGCATGCGGCGAGCGATTTCGCTTGGCTTGGTGCTGGATACATTGGGAGCCAATTCTCTGAGTACAGGATTCAGCCAGGATGAGAAATAGGAGAACATGTTGTCGTCCAGAATCTTGACCTGGTACGTCTTTGAAAATTCATTAAGCTTAGCAAGATAGACTTGCTGTTCCTCGGCTTTTTTTGCTTGGTTGAATTTGACAAGGATTCTAAAGTAGTCCAGTTGGAACCCTTTCAACTCCATGGCCTTGGCGACTTGTTCGATGCCGTCGTCGCTCAGGGTAGACTTGCCTTGGCAAATCAGTTTAAGGTAGGAGGGTGAAGAAAAACCGGCCTGCTTTGCAAAAATACGCCAAGACAACAGGCGACGGGATTTCATCTCGTCGTAATAGTCCTGTATAAAGGCTCGGTAATTTTGATATTCAAGCACTGATTTCATTCAAATTAAAAGATACAAAAATGGACTAGGTTAGTCTAGTGTCCAAAACGTCTTTTAGAACTGAACTGTACAGGAGAAAATTCACGTTTTCCTTGTGAATTTCCGCGTTTTTCCTTATTATTTTCTTCACGACGGTTGCCTCGATTGTTTCCGCGTCCTTCTTGACGCTGGTCGTCACGGCGGGCGTTGCGCTGTTCATGGCGCGGTGTCCAGGTCTTGTCGCCGAATTCAGCTTGACGGCGTTCGCGGCGGGCGGAATTTTCCCAGCGGCCCTTTTCGCCTGATTTCTGCGGTACTATGGAAATTGCGCTGCGTTCTGCACGCTTTTGAAGATCACGTTCACGGAACTCGGGATTTTCCTCACGTTCCTTGCTGGGGCTGAAATTCTTGCCCTCGGCCATGGCGGTTCTGCTCAGCAGCAGGCGGCCGATCTTGCCTAACTTCAAACGTTCCAAGGTGGCGCGGATCTGCGGGCGGTTCTCGGGAATGTACCAGAAGAAGAACTGCTTCTGTGCCTTCTTCTGTTCCGGAGTCTTTGCAACGTACAGCGGAGTTCCATCGGGCTTCATTTCGGCGTAGAACATTTCCGTGGCGACGGTCATGGGGGTGGGCGTAAAGTCCTGAACCTGTTCCAGCTGGAAACCCAACTGCTTGGTCTCTAGGGCCAGTTCTGCCATGTCGGCCTCAGTACATCCCGGGTGGCTACTGATGAAGTAGGGGATAATCTGCTGCTTCTTGCCGATGCGCTTGCATTCCTCGTCGAAGAATTCCTTGAACTTGTGGAACAGTGTAAAGCTGGGTTTGCGGATCAGCTTCAGCACTTCTTCCACGGTGTGTTCCGGGGCCACCTTCAGGCGGCCGCTGACGTGATAGTCGATAAGCTCGCGGGCGTATTCCTCATGGTCCTTTTGCAGGGCAGCGTCGTTGGTCTCCTGCAAAATCAAGTCGTAACGGACGCCACTGCCAATAAACAGGTGCTTGACCTTCGGGTGGTTTCGGACTTCGCGATACAAATCCAGAAGTTCCGCATGGCGGGTGTCCATGTTGTCGCAAATCTTGGGGGTGCAGCAGCTGGGGCGTGCGCACTTGGCGCAGCGGGAACGGTCGCGGCCACGCATCTTGTACATGTTGGCGCTGGGACCGCCCAGGTCCGTAATGGTGCCGGCGAAACCTTCCATGTTGGTGACGATTTCCACCTCACGCAAAATGCTTTCGCGGCTGCGGCTGGCGATGAACTTTCCCTGCTGGGCGTTGATGGCGCAGAAACTGCAACCGCCAAAGCAACCGCGGTGAGTATTGATGCTGAACTTGATCATCTCGAATGCAGGAATGTCACCGCGCTTCTTGTATCGCGGGTGAGGTGCTCGTGCGTACGGGTATTCAAAGCTTTCGTCCAGTTCGCCGTATTCCATAGGCGGGTAGGCCGGATTGATGACAACAGTCTTGTCGCCAACGTCTTGCAGAATGCGGCGCTGGAACATCTTGTTGCATTCGATGTCCACCTTGTTGTAGCTCTGGATCTGGGTCTTTTTGCTGGCCACACATTCTTCGTGGCTAGGCAGGCGCAGGTCTTCCCAGGAGGTTCCCAGTTCCTTGTGCTTGCCGGGAGCGGGAACCTTGTCCTTGTCCACAAGAACTGCAGTTTGGGGAATGTTCTTCAGGCTGCTGAAAGGAACGCCCTTTTTCAAGAGGCGTACAATTTCCTTCAGGGGCTTTTCGCCCATGCCGTACACCAAAATGTCTGCTTCCGTATCTGCCAAAATACTTGGCTTCAGACGGTCGCTCCAGTAATCGTAATGGGTCACGCGACGTAAGCTGCTTTCCAGGCCGCCAATCAAAAGCGGAACATCGGGGTAAAGCATCTTCACGATCTTTGCGTAAGTGTAGGTGGCGTAATCCGGGCGGAATCCGGCCTTGTTGCCGGCGGTAAAGGCGTCGTCACTGCGCAAGCGCTTTGCTGCAGTGTAGTGGTTCACCATGCTGTCCATGCCGCTACTGATGGCAAAGAACATTCGGGGCTTACCCAGCTTCTTAAAATCTCGTAGGTCATCGCGCCAGTTGGGCTGCGGCAAGATTGCCACACGCAGGCCTTCGTGCTCGAAAAGTCGAGCCACCACGGCATGGCCAAAACTGGGATGGTCCACATAACAGTCCGCGCTGATTACCACTACGTCAACGTAGTCCCAGCCAAGTTCGTCTAGATCTTCTTTGCAAATCGGTAAAAAGCGCGGATCGTACATAAGGGGAAAGATAGAAAAAGTCGAGCGTTGCAAAAAAAGCTAGTGCGTGGGAATCCACTTCTTGCTTGCAAGCCGAATCAGATAAATTGTACCGCGGAAGCAGAGCTCAAGGCACATGGCCATCCAGGCGCCACGAAGTCCGTATTTTGTAACGAGGAATGCGGCCAGGGGGAGGCGAACCACCCACATGCTCACAAGGTTCATAATGCTGGGCGCAAAGGTACTGCCTGCGCCGCGGAATACTCCGTTGGCCACGATGGATGCTGCGTAGAAAGGTTCCGCAAAGGCTTCAATCCGAAGGATTGCTGTTCCGAAGGCACGGATTTCTTCGTCGGGTGTAAACAGGCCGATAAGTTCCGGAGCAAAAATGAACATGAGGATCGCAAGCAAGGTCATGACTGCCATGCCCAATCCTGTTGTCATGAATCCCATTTTATAGGCAAGGTCAAAACGCTTGGCGCCAATACCTTGGCCAATCAATGTGGTTGCGGCATGACTGATTCCGTGGCCGGGCATGTAGCATAAGCTTTCGATGGTGATGGCAAAGGAGTTGGCGGCGATGGCTGCCATTCCCAAGGGGGAGACGATGGCGGTGAACATCACGTAGGCGCTGCACATGACCAGATGTTCCAAACCGATGGGCCATGAAATGCGGAATGCCTTCTTCAACTGTTTTGCAGAGAAACAGATTTTTTCCTTGGCACGCAATCGCAGGTTCTTGCTTCTGAAAAGCAGGAAGTAGAGCATCAGCGACATGATGGAGAATTCTGTAATGACGGTACCGAGGGCGGCTCCCATAACGCCAAGGCCTGCGCCGGGCATTGTGAAACTGATTCCGGCGACGGTAATTTCACGGGTTCCAAAAATCAGGAAGAAATTTAAGATGACGTCCAAAAAGCAGGAAAGGACTTGCAGGGCGCTGGGCAGTTTCATGTTGCCACTGCACTGCAGCATGCCTGCGGCCATGCCGTTCAGCTGCATGGCGGGAAGGCCAAGGGCAATAATCAAGAAGTAGGTGGATGCGTTTTGGTGAAGGCTTGCGTCGGCACCCAACAATCCGGGAATCTTGTCGTGCATGAAAACGCCAAAACCCATGAGGAGGGCGCTAAAGCATATACCGAAAAGCAGGCCCACTTTTACCAGGTTCCGAGCGCGAACGTCTCGCTTGGCACCGATGGCGTGGGCGATCTGTACCGTAAAACCGGGGCTCACCGCATAGCACAAACAACCCAAAAGCCATGTGCTGGAAGCCACAAGCCCGATGGAAGCCGCTTCGCTGGAACCCAGGTGCCCCACCATGGAGGCGTCAATATATTCCATGACGATGTTGGAAATCTGCGCTAGAATTGCAGGAAGACTCAGTTGTACGATAAGGTACAACATCTGGCGCCTGCTTAGGGCTTTTCCATCGCGTAGGAGTTCTAGACCATCCATGGGAAGTTTCGCTTTTGGCGGCTGTCCAACAGTTACTTGTCGAAGTATGCCTTAAGGCGGTTTAACGCTTCCTGCAGGGTGGCCTTGGGGCATGCGATGTTCATACGCATGAAGCCTTCGCCGGCGTCGCCGTAGACACTTCCGTCGGAAAGGAACACTTGGGCGTTTTCCCGAAGGTCCTGTTGCAACTGGACGGAATTCATCCTGTGGCGTTTGCAGAAGTCCTTGCAGTCTAGCCACAGCAAATAGGTGGCTTCGGCGTCAATGAGCTTTACCTGCGGAATTTCCCGGGCGATAAAATCTGTTACAAGTTCCCTGTTGCCCTGAATGTACTGCAAAAGTTCGTCGAGCCAGGGCTCGCCTTCGTTATAGGCGGCAATGGCTGCCTGGATGGCAAATACGTTTGGTTCTGCTACTTCGTCGGTATTCAGCCCGCGCCAAACCTTATGACGCAACGTGGGGTTGGCTACAGAAACCGCTGCCGTCTGGAGACCCGCAATGTTGAAGGTCTTTGTAGGAGCCATGCAGACAATGCTAATGTCGCGGCAGGTGTCCGAAACGCTGGCAAAGGGAATGTAGCACTTGTTGGGCTTCGTCAGGTCGCAATGGATTTCGTCGGAAATCACGGTGACGCTGTGCTTCTTGCAAAGTTCGCCCACACGGGCCATTTCTTCTGCGGTCCAGATTTTACCTACAGGGTTGTGAGGGTTGCAGAAAATCAAGAGACTTGTCTGCGGATTTGCCAGAGCTTTTTCTAATGCGTCCCAGTCGATGCTGTAAACTCCCGCGGTGTTCTTAAGTGGGCACTGCAGAACATTTCTTCCGTTGTTCACGATGGAGTTGAAGAAGATGTTGTACACTGGTGTTAAAATCACCACGTTTTCTGCAGGGGTGGTTACCTTACGTACGATACTGGAAATGGCGGGCACCACACCGGTGCAGAAAATCAAGGATTCCGGATCCATCTCGTAATTGTAGCGGCGCTTCCACCAGCCTACATAAGCCTGGTTCCATTCCTCGGGAATGATGGAGTAACCGAAGGCGGCACATTCCGTGCGCTTCTTGATGGCGTCCACAACGGCAGGGGCTGTGGCGAAATCCATGTCGGCGACCCACAGGGGCAATTCATTTTCGGGAACGTCCCACTTGAGGGAATTGGTTCCGCGACGGTTTACCACTTTGTCAAAATTCATGGAAACCTCGAATTAAATGGTCTCGAACTTGGTCTTGGAAACGTCAACCTTGTCGCTTTCCATGATCAGTTCCTTGATGCCTGCAGAACGGATGATGCCGCTGGTGGGATTCTTGACGCTGTCAATGACGTTCGTGATTTCTGCATCAACAGTAGAGTATTCAAATGCCAAGGTGGTGTTGATGAGCTTGCAATTCTTCATCACAAGATTTTCAATGTAGCACATGCCTTGCAGGCTTTCGATGGTGCAGTTGATGAGTGTCAAATTCTTGGCGTTCCATCCCAGGTATTCGCCGGAAATAAAGGAATCGTAAACAGTCACGTTGTCGGTATTCCAGAAGGAATCCTTGGAAAGCATTTTTGCGTTGCGAATCACAACGTTCCGGGCGCCGTCAAAGGAATAGTTTTCGTCCAGATTGAAGTTGGAAACTTCCATATCGCTGCAGTTCATGGCAAAGTAATCGCCCTTGGCGTTGACGTTTTCCATCTTTACGTTTTTGCAGTGCCAGAGGGTTTCTGCGGCGTTGGTGAAGTTCACGTTCTTTAGGGTAAGACCATTGCAGCGACGGAAATTCTTGGGAGCCTGAATCAGTGCGCTCTCTACAGAAATGTTGTCCGTGTACCAGACGCCTGCACGTGCCATTTCGAACCAGTCGGTATTCTTTGCAGAAATGTTTTTGCAGTACCACAGCGGATATTTCCACTTGAACATGCTACCCAGCAATTCAATGTTGCTAGATTCCTTGAGAGGAGATTCTCCGTCGTCAAAGATGGAATCATCGATTCTTAAATTGTTGCTCTTGAAAAGGGCGCGTTCGCCAGTCAAAAATTGCTGCTTGATCAGTTCTGCCATAAATACACCTTTTGCTTTTATACAAATTTAGCAAATTGCTGATTCGATTTGAAAATTAGAGTCAACTCTAACAATTGTAAAAAAATCTATATTTCCCGCCCGATGTTAAACGCCTCCCAGTCCACCTTCAAAAAATCACTGAAGATTGCCTTCAAGCTATCTCTGCCTGTACTTACGGGATACTGGTTTCTGGGCATTACTTATGGCGTGCTGGCGGAATCCATGGGATTTAGCTATTGGTATCCGCTGAGCATGGCTGTGTTCATCTTTAGCGGTTCTGCGGAATTCTTGGGCCTGGGAATGTTGGCTGCAAATTTCAACCCGCTGGCAGCGGCAAGCATGGCCCTCGTGGTGGGCGCCCGTCACTTATTCTATGGCGTCTCCATGCTGGATCGCTACAAAGGTATGGGCTGGCGAAAGCCCTTCCTGATTTTCTGGCTTACGGATGAAACTTTTGCGGTGAACTACAATGCTCGTGAAGCTACGGCAACAGAAATGCTGCTGGTCAGTTTTCTGGATTATTTCTACTGGATTTCCGGTGGCTTCATGGGCTACATATTTGGCTCTCTCCTGAAGTTTGACATTCACGGTTTGGAGTTTGTGGTGACCGCCATGTTTACCGCCATCTTTATGGACCAATTCCTGAAGGAAAAGGAACTGCGTCCGGCGTGGATTGGAATTGGCTGCACTGCCGTCAGCTTGTATGTTGTGGGCTCCCAGTACTTCGTGATTCCTGCCATGATTGGGATTCTCCTGATGCTGACTGCGTTTCGCAAGACGTTGGAACCGAGTTATGTTATGTCTGAAAATCGCGCGGAACTTGCGGAAAATCGCGCAGCCCCCGCCGGCGAAAAATTAGAGGAGGTCCGCAAATGACTTCCCAGCAGCAGATTATCACCATCGTAATTCTTGCGGTAATTACATTTATGACCCGCGCCTTGCCCTTCCTCATTTTCCCTGCAGGAAAGCCTACGCCAAAATACATCCAGTATCTGGGCAAGGCCTTGCCGCTTTCCGTTTTTGGAATGCTTGTGGTGTATTGCCTTAAGGATGTGCAATGGCTTGAGGGCTCTCATGGCATTCCTGAAATTTTGGGCATTGCCGCCGTGGTGCTTATGCACTTATGGCGTCGTCAGCTGTTCCTTTCCATGGCGGTAGGAACTGCTATATATATGATTTTGATTCGCGTTCTGCAATAGCGTCCATTCTTGCGGCGAAGTCTTCCATTCGCTTCAGGTCATTTTCATTCGGCTTGCTTGCTGCATCGGCCCAGCGTTTCTTGCATTCCTCAAGATTCTCGCCTCTGTGCCCGGGAACGCTTCCTTCAAGTCGCTTCTTGATAAGCATAGGGTTTACAGCCCCCTGGCAGCTGAAGGTTCCAAGAATCTTGTTGCCCGCTCCCAGTAAGGATCCAGCTCTGGCGAAGGCTGTTATTGCGTGCTCTGTACCTTCGTAGGCTCCGTGAGTCTGGAACAAAGCGACCTTCTTTCCGGTAATTCTGGAAAGTAAAATGGATGCCTTCTTGTCGGGAGCTCCGCGGCGGAGCCAGTAGCCAACCATGACGCCGTCGTATGGGGCTAGTTTTTTGCTAATGTTTTTTTCGAGGACTTCAGTGGAAACGGCAAGACTGTTGTGACCTATGCTGATGGAGACTTCATCGTCGTCATTGTCGCGAATGTTGGCTGTTCCAATTAAATCCTGTACGTTTATAATGTCGGCTCCGATTTTTTTTGCCGCAGCCTCTGCTAGCCTACGGGTGTTTCCCGTAGCGCTTGAATACGCAATAATCCATTTCACCATGCCTATAATCTAATAATAAAAAAAGCCCAAGGCGAGTGTGATGCACAAAACACTTGTTTTTTTGTATTACCGAGCCGATGCGTTTATAAGTGAAACGAAAAAACGCCCCCATTCCTGGGAGCGTCTTTTTAAATAGCTTAAAGTTTAAAGGATAAAGCTTAAAGGACTGTAGGACTCGTCCCGAACACCTTTCTACTTTAACCTTTACACTCTCACCTATTACATGCAGGTGTAGCCGCCGTCAACCGGAACCATGATGCCGGTAACGTAGCTAGAGGACGGAGAAGCAAGGAAGATTGCTGCAGAGTCCAGTTCGCCTTCGTTTCCATAGCGTTCTGCCGGGATCATAGTCTTGGCATTTGCCTGGAAGAAGTCGGAATCCAGAGTTTCCTTGGTGAGCGGGGTGTAGAAGTAACCCGGGCAGATTGCGTTCACGTTGATGCCCTTGCTGGACCATTCAGCGGCCAGAGCGCGGGTCAGGTTCACGACAGCACCCTTGGCTGCGTGGTACGGAGCGGAACCGCAGATCTTGTTACCAACAAGGCCGTACATGGAGGCGATGTTGATGATGCGGCCATACTTTGCAGGCAACATTGCCTTCTTGGCGACGGCGCGAGCCATCTTGAAGGTACCGCCCAGGTCCACGTTCATTTCGTGGTTCAGCTGGTCGTCGGTAATGTCTTCTGCCGGAGCAACAGCGCCGGTACCGGCATTGTTGATCAGGATGTCGATGCGGCCGAACTTGGCGAGGATTTCGTCAACGGCGGCTTCGACCTTAGCGGTGTCGGTAATGTCGCACTGAACGCCGATAGCTTCAACGCCAAATTCAGCGGTGAGGTCGGCAGCAACCTTGTCAATCATTTCCTTACGGCGAGCGATTGCAACAATCTTTGCGCCCTGATTAGCGAGAGCCTTGGCCATCTGAACGCCGAGACCAGTGGAGCAACCAGTGACAACTGCAACCTGGCCGGAGAGATCGAAATAATTCTTCATTTTTTATTCCTTGTGTTAGTTTAATTGTTTTTGCGGAAATAAAATACATTCAAATTTGATGAAAAAACTACAAAGTGACGTTTTTTGGGGGCAATTTATTGTAAAAAGTTGTTGTTCTAGGGGAAAATGCAAATAAAAACGCAAAAATCGAAAAAAAGATGACGTTTAAAAGGATTTCGTAATTCGAAACGTTGAGAATCCGGCGAGTGTTTTGCAATTATTTGTAATTTTTCACCGTTCATTATTCATTGTTAATTGTTCATTGCTATGAAACCTCTAAGCGATCGCACTAACCATTTTACGGAATCCGTTATCCGCTACATGACCCGCATTGCAAACG